>JAZLJW010000224.1:0-2295 GCA_045597345.1 Treponemataceae bacterium | reverse complement strand
TACATCTCCTGCGGATCAGATAAAAACTATTTACGGTGACGCAGATCTGGACGGCAAGGTAGATCTTTCAGACCTCACCAAGCTTTCACAGTATCTCCTTCGTGATATTACATTTACACCTGAACAGATTGCATGTACTGATGTAACTGCTGACGGAAACGTTAATATTTCTGATCTTGCATTACTCAAGCAGTTTGTTATGAATGACAGTGTCATACTTGGTAAAAAATAATCAGATATATTACAATTCATTTGCTTTCAGGGAATTTTTTGATCTTTTTTCTTTAAAAAGTTCCCTGAATTTTATTGATATATATTGACTTGACATACTCTCTCTGACATATTAAACTATGATTAAAGGAAGGTGATATGAAATGAAGTTAAAAAAATATTTAGTATGTTTAACAGCTTTTTTAACAGCACTCACAACTGCACCCGCAGCAGTTTATACTGATACAGCATTAGTTAATGCAGCTGACCAGTCTGATCAGGGTACCAAGGACGGATACGACTGGGATCTGTGGAATCAGAACGGTTCCGGTAACGTTCAGATGGATGTTGGCGACAACGGTACATTCAGCTGCTCATGGAGTGAAATTGAAAACTGTCTTTTCCGTTCAGGAAAGAAACTCGGAGGTACAAAAACATGGCAGGATTACGGCGAAATCCAGATTAACTACGAGGTAGACTACACATCTGATGGAAATTCCTATTTAACTGTCCAGGGCAGTACACAGGATCCTTTTATTGAATACTACATCGTAGAAGCATGGGGAAACTGGAGACCACCGGGATCAGTCAATGCAAAAGCTAATATCACAGCTGACGGCAAGGACTATGACATTTATACTACAACACGTACTATACCATCCATCGAAGGTACAAAGACTAACGAACAGTACTGGAGTGTTCAGAAAACTACTGCTGTAAACCAGAGAAGAATCCTCGAGGGTACGATCACAGTATCTGACCACTTTGCAGCATGGGAAAAATCCGGTATGAAGATGGGTAAGATGTCTGAAGTTGTTTTTTCCGTTGAAGGCTACCGTTCAAGCGGTGAAGTTCAGGTTAAGAAAAATACTCTTAAATTTAATGGCGTTACCCCTGATTACCTGATCACCGACACACAACCTCAGCAGCCTCCTGCTGTTGAAGGAACAGAACCTGCAGCTGACCAGTTTGAACAGGGTATTATAGACGGATATTCCTGGGAGTTGTGGAACCGGGAATATATCGGTGAAGCCAGCATGCAGGCTGGCGACAACGGTACATTCAGCTGTTCATGGAGCGATGTCGAAAACTGTGTTTTCAGTTCAGGAAGGAAACTCGGAAGTACAAAATCCTGGCAGGACTACAGCTGGCTCATGGTTCAGTATGAAGCTGACTACACACCTGAGGGTGACTCTTATATGTATGTCCACGGCTGGTCACAGGAACCTCTTGTTGAGTACTTTGTCGTAGAAGCCTGGGGTGACTGGAGACCACCGGGATCAAACAACGTAAGAGCTGAAATCACGGTTGACGGCAAGGACTATGATGTTTATTCTGTAAAACGTACCATGCAGCCGTGTATCGAAGGTACAAAGACTTTTGAACAGTACTGGAGCGTTCAGAAGACCAATCCGGCTGTTGTAAATCAGAAGAAAACGATCAGTGGTACTGTCTCACTTACCGGACATTTTAGGGAATGGGAAAAAGCCGGTCTGAAGATGGGTAAAATGTACGAAGTTGCTCTTAACGTTGAAGGTTACCGTTCAAGCGGTGAAGCTCAGGTTAAGAAAAATTATATATGGGAATATATTCCTCACCCTGATTACCCGATCACTGACACAGAACCTCAGCAGCCTCCTGCTGTTGAAGGAACAGAACCTTCAGGTTCAGGATCAGGTGTAACTGATGATTTCGAAGGATCAGGCACAAGCTGGACAGGACGTGGTGATGGTGTTTCTCTCAGGATGGCAACATCATTTAATAACAAAGGCAGCAAGTCACTCTGTGTAACCGGCAGAACTGCTTCATGGCATGGTTTCCAGTGTTCTTCTCCGGAACTCAGGGCAGGCGGCACATATGAGATCAGCATGAACGTCGGCTATCAGGATCCTAACTACGAATCAGTAGAATTTATAGCAGGTGTTCAGTATGATTCTGCAGGAGTTACAATATATGATGATTTCGCTTATGCAGGATGCAGAACAGGTATATGGGGAACGCTCGGCGGAAAGTTCAGTATTCCGGACGACGCTGAAAACATTATGCTGTATGTTTATACAGAAGAAACAGAAACCCCGGTAACAG
>JAZLJW010000223.1:0-5055 GCA_045597345.1 Treponemataceae bacterium | reverse complement strand
TCGGGAGTTCGATCCTCTCATCGTCCACCTCAAAAAAGCTTCGAGACTTCGGTTTCGGAGCTTTTTTTTTACATAACCTTTTTTTAACTACAGAGGCTTTTTTTACATAACACACTTTTTCATCCTGTTTTTCAGGCATGTTTTGGATGATTTTTTGCACAAACTGGCTGCTTTTTAGCATAATCCCGCATTTTTTAACGTGTTTCAGTATATTGCATGACATTTCATCAAATTTCAGGGTATTCCGGCTTTTTTACAAGAAATTGTGCCGATAATCCGTACGCAAGGGATACAAAACTCGATTTAAATGCGTATTTTTGGACTTGACCTGCTTTTTCTCCGGTTACCATGAATGTTTCGATTGCAGCAGCTGTTAAGCGGAGTCTTTGAACAAGCTGGTATAATTCTCTTTCGGGTTTCCGTAGTGTCCATTCAGTCATTTAAGGTATTTTCCTTATGGTGCTTGTAATTCAGATTTTTCTTGATGACGTAGTTCAAATTCTCTGATCTGGATGTCGTAAAACTGTTGTATGATTTTTATCAGGAACGATTTCTGTGATTCTGTAAAATGTATGTGGTGAGTGGACTCGATCATTTTGAGAAATTCGGATTTTTGCTCCATAAGCTTGTTGCCGTCGCCGAGTATGGTATTGTTGTCAGAAATAGACTGTATATCTGCAATCAGTGATTGTTCAGATGCTTTCTGAAATGAAGGGAGCAGTCTGGAATTATTGTGTACCAGCACTAAAAAATTCTTTAGCGTAGTATTCAATGCAATGTACGCACCGGTAACAGAGAAACTGTTTGTCAAAAAATCTTCAAGTCTTGTATCCGGCATGAATATAAGCTCCTTCTTAATTTCAAATAATCACATCCCAAGAAAGTTCAACCGGCGGATTTTGTATCTGGTTGTAGGCAGATTTCATAAGTTTTGCAATTGTTTGACGGGGAACTTTTCCGGTAGCGGCCCCAAAAGCTGGTATGACTATGCTTTCAACGTTATTCTGCATGGCCGCCATAAGGGTGGTTCTCATACACTGATAGACTATGTTCGGGTCTTTAATCTGTGAGGGAATCCGCATGGTGGGGGTGTGAATCAGTTTTTGTCGTGTTCCGGGGATATCGATGATGAAACTGGAACCTACCGGTTGTTCCCCAAAATAATTCTCCAAAATGTAATTTTGAACATTAAGCATCAGATCAATGCCAAAATAATCCGTAATGGCGGCATCATAACCACCATCCATAAGACCATAGGAATTTGCCGGCGACACAATGCATTGTACTTCATGGGTGTCCATAAAATGCTCAAAATCATCCAGAACAATTTCAACGTCTACAGTGCTGCTAAACTGTTTCTTCCATTCGAGAATCATTTCCGGGTTTCTGTCTAATAAATATATCTTCATGTTCTCTTTACTATAGGAATTGTCCGTTCTGTTGGAAAACTGTTGTACGTATTAATTAACGTTATTTGAGGAAGCTGAAAAATCGGGAGGCAGGATGGGGACTGAAAAAAAATTGTTGAAGCCCGGCGTCCATGCGGTGAGCATGGACGAACGATAGTTTCTATGCCGGGCTTCACCAATAGCGACGGTCGGTTGTGTTGCATCCGTGCAACACAACCTTACTGAGTTTTGCTGACGCAAAACCCAACAGTTTACGCCGCCATCCATGGCGGCCAATATCTAATCTAGCTAGCGTTTTTTTTCAGTCACCAGCATGTCGGTAGATTTTTCAAATACTTATTGAGCGCTGGTTAATTAATACGTAGGGATGTATTGAAAATGATGGGAAACTGAAAAACCGGTAGATGGGATGAGAACGTGCAAAAACTGTCGAAGTCCGGCGTCCATGCGGTCAGCATGGACGAACGATAGTTTCTTTACCGGGCTTCGCCTGTAGCGACGCTAGCGAGCGGTTTTGCACGTTATCAGCACGTCGATAGGTTTTTCAAATCCCAGTTCTATTGGTATTCAATCCAGCCCTCCGTTTACTATGTATCCAGATACTGCTGCAGTACTTCAATGGAGCCGCCGCTACGAAGTAATTCTGAGGCGGTAACAAACAAATCTTTGTATTTGAAATCTTCCGGCAGATCTACTTTTTCCAGATCGGTCAAACTGGGATGACTGTGTGAAAAAAGCTTCAATTTTGGGTCGAAGTACTCTACACGACAGGAAATATCTGAAAAATCAATAGGAAATATAAGCTTTGGATTTGATGCCAGTTTTTTCAGACGAATTTGATTCTGGTGATACGATTCGTCATTTTTGTCGCCGGTATAAATGCCAATATCTTTTTCACCTATGGTCCGGACAAAATCGACGGCTCGGAAGGGGTGGGGTAAATGGACATATTTTTCTGCAAAATAGTCTGGATTGGGTAAGTCATAATATCGCTGGAAGTTTTCCGGAAGAATTGACAGGATGTTTTCTCCACAGAAATAGAGGGATTGCAGTTCTCCTTTCAGTGTAAAAATTCCTTCCAAAGTAGTACGTTTATCTATGAAGAACCTGGTAATCCGGATTTCGTTGGTTTCGTATTCACCATTTTCTTTTCTGTGGTATTTTTCCAATTCCTGTAATGCATCGGCTTTGGCTTTTTCTGCAGTGGAATAGAAGTATTCGTATCGTGCTGCGCGGTAATCATCATTTTCGTTGTGAATTACATAGGAATACGTGCCTTCATGGCTGTCATAAAACTTGTCCAAAAGAAATTCTTCATGGGCTATGTGATTTTTCAGCTGATTCAGTACATCGAAATCTGAAATATGAGGATATGCAACATTCTCTGTTTTAGATGGATTTGTGGATTCAATGTGTTCTGCAAGTTGTTTGAAAAGTTCCTGCCGCTTTGCAAAGGGTATATGAGTATTCATATACAGAAGACTGGCTGTTTCCCAGGGGAGGAAGATACGGTTTTCAGCGATGCAGCAGGTACGCATATCTTTTGAAGGTAAGATATACGGCAGAAATTCATTTTGTAAGGTCATGGTGTTAGTGTAGTTCAAACTGTGCCATCTGTTTACTGATAGTGGCCTGTTTCCCATGGATTTAAAATATCATGGTACAATTATTCTGTTGCTGAAAAATACTAAATAAGGAGGCGTGAAAAATATACATCCGTGTATTTTTTTCACATGCATCCTGCTTCGCAAGCTGCGATATCGTACATCCGTGTGCGACCGCTGCCGCGGAAGCTTTAAAGGAGAACTATATGTCTGAAAAGAGCCCGACTTCGGGAATTACGACAAAAGAGAAGATGGCATACGCATGCGGTGACTTTGGCGGCGTTTTGACCTTTTCGTTGATTTCATCGTTTTTAACCATGTTCTATACGGACTGCCTGCACATTCCGCTGGCATCAATTACGATGCTTATGCTGGTTGCCCGTATCTGGGATGCCATTAATGACCCTATGTGGGGTGGTTTTATTGACAGCCGGCGTCCTACCAAATATGGCCGCTTCCGTCCCTACGTAATGGGAGCTTCCATTCCTCTGGCCATTTCTGCTGTCCTTATGTTCGTAAAAATTCCAGGCCTGAGTCCTTCCGGCTATCTGGTATTTGCCTACGTAACTTACATTCTGTACGGCATGATGTATACCGGTGTAAATATTCCATTCGGTTCCCTTGCTTCTGTTATTACGGATGATCCTGCTGAACGCAGTGCACTTTCTGTATGGCGTTCTGTTGGTGCCGGCTTTGGAAATATTCCTTCAATGATTGTTCTGCCTATGGTTGTGTATACCACTGTTACTCTGGCAGACGGTACCACGGCAAAAGCACTGGATCCAAACAAGATGACTGTTGCTGTAGCCTGTATTGCAGTGCTCAGCGTTCTTATTTACTGGCTGCATTTTAAGGGGACAAAGGAACGTATTGTTGTACTTGATAAGGATATTCCAGAGAACGGACAGCCTGCAAAAATGCATGTATTCCGCACCGTTGGCGACCTTTTGAAGAACCCACCGTTTATTTTCCTGTGTCTGGTCTCCATGCTGCTGATTGCATTCCAGATGTACACCCAGACAACCTATAACTATCTGTTCAAGAATTACTACCAGAAACCTGGGCTGTACGGTCTGGTAACCGTATGTACCTATGTTCCTATGGCTATGTTCCTGCCTGTTGTAGGAAAACTGGTTCGCAAATGGGGTAAAAAAGAACTGTGTTCTTTTGGTCTGCTTCTTTCCGCAATCATCAGTTTTGTTATGTATGGAATCGGATTTACTCCGCTGGCAGCAAATTCAACCGTATTCATGGCCCTGCTGTTCCTGTCGAGTGCTGGTCAGACCTTCCTGATTCTGGAAGTGTGGGCGCTGGTTATGGATGTTATTGATTACCATGAAAACAAGACTGGCCGCCGTGAAGAAGGTACCAGTTACGCTGTTTATTCGTTTACCCGTAAGCTGGGACAGACGCTGGCTGGTGTTGGTGTTCCGGTGTTGCTTTCGGTAATCGGATATAATGTTGATGCTACGGTACAGACTGCTGAAGTAACTTCACGGCTGTATACCATGGCTACGTTGGTACCTGCCATTGTGCTGGCTGTTATGTGGTTCCTGCTGAATTTCTGCTACAGCCTGAATAAGAAGAATCTTGAAAAGCTGTACGCTGAACTGAAAGTATCACGCGGTCGGTAAACAAAACGTAGGGTTGTATTGAAAATGATGAGAAACTGAAAAACCGGTAGATGGGATGAGAACGTGCAAAAACTGTCGAAGCCCGGCGTCCATGCGGTGAGCATGGACGAACGATAGTTTCCTTGCCGGGCTTCACCTGTAGCGACGGTCGGTTGTGTTGCATCCGTGCAACACAACCTTACTGAGTTTTGCTGACGCAAAACCCACCAGTTTACGCCGCCATCCATGGCGGCCAATATCTAATCTAGCTAGCGTTTTTTTCAGTCACCAGCACGCCGGTAGATTTTTCATATACGTATTGAGCACTGGTCAATTAATCCCTACCTTTTTCTTGAAACTGTCAGGCAATTACCAGTTTGCGGGGGTCGCTGGGGTGCAGTGCAAGGTTCAGTGAGTTTGGATCTGGGG
>JAZLJW010000222.1:0-1075 GCA_045597345.1 Treponemataceae bacterium | reverse complement strand
TTATTTATTTTTTACAAAAAAAAAGTAAAGAGCCGACAAAATGCCGGGAGCGGGTTATACTATACTAACTGGGAAATATCCAGAGAGTAGTATATGGGACTTGTTGAAGAATTTGTTTCACATAGTAAAACAGAAGCTCACAATCACTTGAACCTTGGAATGCTGTACAATACGTACAAGGTATGGGCAGGGTTTGAGATACCTGGCTTTCCGCGAAAACTCAATGGTCTGACAGAGATGCATGAGATTATCGGAAAGTACACCCGTCCCCGTGCAAAAACAGCGGATGACGCCCATGACCTGTTTGTTATGGGACTCAATGATGCTGTTGCAGATGGCATTACTGTTCTGGAAGGCAGCATTGACCTGCAGTTTGTCGGTCACTGCGGAGGGGTAGAACCCTTCACCAGGATGATTGCGGATATCCGGGATCAGTTTTCAGACAGGATTGAGTTCCGGCCGGAATTGGGAATGGGTAAAACCTTCCCCCAGGAAAAAATCCAGCAATGGGTGCCTGCCTGTCTTGAATCCGGCGTGTTCAAAAGTATCGACCTGTACGGGCCGGAAGTTTTTGAAGGACTTGAACCGTTCAGAAATATTTATGAACTGGCCGGAAAACTGGGAGTAAAGAAAAAGGCTCACGTCGGTGAGTTCTCTGATGCAAAGTCAGTGGCCCAGTTTGTGGAATTCTTTGAACTTGAAGAAGTGCAGCATGGTATCGGCGCCGTCCAGGATCGGGGCGTATTAAAACTCCTTGCCGATAACCATATCCGTTGTAACGTAACCCCCACCAGCAACGTCATGCTGGGAGCCGTTCCCTCCTTAAAAGAACATCCGATGCGCCGCATGGCAGATGCCGGCGTTCCCCTGAGTATTGGAACCGATGACCTTCTGTTCTTCAACCGTACTGTCAGTCAGCAGTGTGCAGATCTGGTAGACTGCGGCCTTTTTACAGAATCCGAACTGTTTACTATTCTTGGCGAATAGTTGCACCCGCCATTGCGTACGTGATATAGTGGCGCATGGAAACATCAACTTCTTTACCCCGCAAAAAAATTGTGGTACTGGACTTTGG
>JAZLJW010000221.1:0-1009 GCA_045597345.1 Treponemataceae bacterium | reverse complement strand
AATTTTTATTCTATTTTTTTCCAAACATAAAAAAAACTACAATTATTTTCATGTTATGATGTACCAAATTTTGTACACTTTTTTGTTGTTGCAATACATTCTCAACCAATTACATTCCTCTGGTTTTGCGTGTGCAGGCCTGCATCGCTTCAATGATACTGCTTCGGAAGCCTATTTCTTCCAGCACACGCACCGCTTCAATAGTAGTTCCTGCCAGTGAACATACCATATCCTTCAGTTCACCCGGATGTTTTCCCGTTTCAAGAACCATTTTCGCACTCCCATATACTGCCTGTGCTGCGAATTCATAGGCTTGCGCTCTGGGCATTCCATCAATAACCGCTGCATCTGCCATAGCTTCGATCATCATAAATACATAGGCCGGTGAGCTGCCGCTGACTGCCACTGCTGCATCCATCAGATTTTCCGGAATGATGTGTGCTTTTCCACAGCAGCGCAGAACCTTCAGACCTTCTTCCACATTTGCCTCTGTTACAAATGCACCGGGCGTTACAGCAATATTGCCTTCACCCACAAGCGCCGGTGTATTGGGCATGGTACGAATAATCTGCATTTTTTTGCCAAAGGTTCCTGCCAGTCGTTCCAGACTCCAGCCGGGAGCAATGGTAATAATCAGCTGTTCCTCGGTCACTGCATCTTTGATTTCTGTAATAACTGATTCATAATACTGGGGTTTTACCGCCAGAAAAAGGATGTCTGCCTTTGCAGCCTCCAGATTATCTGTGGTTGTGCGGATTCCCATGGTTTCTGCTGCTTTTGCCAGCTGGGCTTCACTTTTATCTGCTGCAATAATATGATCTGCTGCTGTGTATCCCTTTGCTATGATGCCGCCCATGATTGCACCGCCCATGTTGCCGCATCCGATAAAGCCAATTGTCTTCATATTGATCTCCTTTGTCAGTTGTAATAATACTATGCAATTATCTGAATTTTCAGACCGTCAGGATCGGTCAGGAAGAAAAATCGTGTATGGGGATTGGGTGAAATC
>JAZLJW010000220.1:0-19244 GCA_045597345.1 Treponemataceae bacterium | reverse complement strand
TCATTTTTTTCCTCCGGATAGTTATTTAGATACCAGTTCCTTTGTAATGGTTCCGTCTTTTTCAAAATACACAACGACATTCTGCGTTATCGGGCCAAATGATTTTGTGTATGTGTTTTTATAGGAACTTGAAAAACCTTTTTTTACTTCAAAGGAAACAGGGACAACATCTTTCATTTCGCTGAACTTTCTGTACACCTTTTCGTTTACCGCTGCGTTTATCTTGTCATTAACAACAGCAAGACTTGTCCGAACCGCATTCCGTACATCAGGAACAGCAACACGGATTGAAGACCTGAACGATTTTGGAGCAGCCTTTTCATCCTCTTCAACCGCAGTTTTTTTGTTCATGTAAGGATTGTACCAGGCAGCAGGATCGCCATATAAATTGAACTGCATCAGTGTTTTCAGTTCTGTATCGTTCAATTCCTTGCTGCACAGTGCCTTTCTGGCTTCGTTAACCGACTGTCCGCAGGTTTTTCCGGAATCAAGCTTCTTAAGGTATTCATCAACAATGACATCTGCGCATGATTTATTGTCAGTGCCAACCGCTCCGTAGGCAATGGTTGAAGAGCCAAAGAACGCAACACATTTTTTGCTTAAGGCTTTAAGCAGAATGGAAGATTCCGGGGTTTTTCCGTCAAAATACGCACCATAGCAGGCTTCTACGGCAATAAAGTGATACTCTTCCAATGTATTCAGAGATTCCGGGCTTACAGCTTGAGGATAACTGCCGCCGTCCTGTCCGTACCAGTATTTGGTTTCGTTACTGCCATGAAGGTTTGCATACAGCAAAGTTGTATGAGGATGCAAGGTTTGCTCAATGACATCGAGGTTGACTAATGGAGAAAGATTAAGGCGGCTGTTTTTGCTTGTTCCCGAAAGGATTCCTGTAGAAGGATTTTCCCATTGGAGGGCTGAAATACCGTATTTAATCACGCCTTTTGCGGCATCGTATGAATCTTTTTCGTCAGCAGGATATTCCTGCCTGCTGGGAAATTTTCCGGGAAGCAGGGAACGATACTCAAGGTACTGACCGAAGGTCTCCCAGGTAAAGGCTTCTTCTGGAATACGGCCGACGCAGAGGGCCTTGTCAAAATCGTAGGCAACACCTTTTTGCGGCGGAGTTTCATCAAGAACCGCATAGCACAGATCTGAAGCGACTTTTTCGTCGCTATCGCCGGCAGGATTATCCCAGTACACCGGTGGCACAACGGAATACCCGCCTAAAATCAAAAGATACTTGGCGTTATATTTTTCCTTGTATTTTTTTACGGCTTCAATATGCTCGTGCAGATCAAGGGATTCAGGACAGGGACAATGATGATAAAAGATTCCCGTTTTTTTGCACTGCTCAAGATAATCACCCATTTTCTGTTTGATGTACAGATCAATCATTTCCGGGGTTCTGCCTAAGGCGTCTACAACTTTATTCAAATCGGTAAACAGGATGCCGTGTTCAAGCGGTACACTCTCTGTTACAGATTCAGCAGAAGGCTCTGTCTCAGATTCACTTTCACCACCTGAAATCCCCATATCGTCCATAAGGTCATCAAGAACGTCTTTGCTCTGTTCAATTTTTGTTCCGCAGTTTTCGCAGAACAGCACCCCGGGTGACAGTTTTGAACCACATTCTTCACAAAACAACTGCATTAGTTTTCTCCTTCTTTTGAATCTGCAAGAGGATTTGCCTTAATATCTGAAACATACAGCTGTCCTGATTCCTGCAGTTCACCGCTCAGGGCTACCTGCTGATTTTTAAAGGGAACAAAAAAGTTGTTTTCAAAAGGGTTGTCGTTTTCTTTATACAGTTCAAAAGAGGAACCATCCGGCATAATCAGGAATGGTTTTTCGCATTCACTTTTTGACCCGGCATTTACCAGCTGAAACTGCACAGTACCAAAATAAATCTGCATCACAAACCTCCCTTACGCAATGGAATACAGGTATGCCATTACTGCACAGAATAGTATCAGGAATACAATCCTTCTGATCCGAGCCGATCTCTTTTCTGATTTCTCCCTTTCCGCTTTGATTATTTCCATGAACAGTTCACGGTGCAAGTCGTCACATTTCTTATAAACAGGGATTACTGAAAAGTCTGCTTCCATCTCCGTTATTTCATCAAATTCATGTTTTACAGCCTTCATACCTTTCAGATCTTTTTTTTCAATGCTGGCTTTCATCCTGGGAAGTAGCTCTTCCAGTTTTGCAGCAGCCTCCAGATTCCGTGGTTCTTCCAGAAGCCGTTTTATTTCTTCTTCTTTTTGGCGACGCTTTTCTTCTTTTTGCCGTTGTTTCTCGATTTTCTCTTCTCTCTGACGCTTCTTCTCTTCTTCTTCCTGGCGTTTTCTCTCTTCTTCCTGGCGTTTTTTCTCTTCTTCCGGTTTCAATTTCAGGTTATAAAAATCAATACAATTCTGGTTATTCTCTGTATAACAATTATAGAAGTGTATATTCCCAATAAATTTATGATCATCTTTAAACGCAGCTGATAACAATTCTTTGAAATATTTCTCTTTTACAATACAATTCGCGAACTGAGCATATTTTTTGCCATAGGGTGTAAAACCATCAAATTCCAAAACAGGCATTTCAGAAATATTCTCACTTTCTCCAGTAATGCGTATAAGTGGAGCTGTCATGAATTTTTTTTCTATGGTGTAGGTTCCTGGTTTCAAATAAATCCAATCAAAATCCTCACATGAAGAAATAGCAGCGTTCAATTCGTCTGTATCTGCCACATAAAGTCGATTATTTCGAGTAAGTTGATGAATAAGAAAATTCATCGGATCTGTTGTACGATGATCCTTTAAATACTCAAAATACCGGAAAGCAGAAAAGTAAGCCGCTTCAAGAACTATAGTTTTACCATTAATCTGTTTACCATCCAGTTCTGCAAACAATATGTCTCTATAGCAATTTTTAACCGTTTCACGCAGGGTACATTCAGAATCATCCTTGCAATTAATTTCATCAAGCGCCTTGTTAATATCTTCAAGTCTTTTCTGTACCTTTACTTTTTGGATAAATGAAAAAAGTTCTTCGTGCTGATCAGTAAAACAGTTTTCAAAGTAGATATAACCCGGTTTTTTATCCTGGCTTTCAGAACCGGGAATAAAGAAATTACTGTGTTTTGCAACAAAATCTTTAGTAAAGATACAGTTCTTTATTATTCTGAAGTTAAAATTTCCGTTATCTGAATAATCATCAAGGTTGCGGTAGTCATTTTCATCAGAGGAAAAGTTCATATGTATAACCGGCATATCCGCATAATCTGCAGATTCACCACTTATAGAAAACATTTCCGGTTCAAATACAAATGCCTCATATGAAAGGGAATATGTTCCCTTGGCCAAAATGATTTCTGATATTTGCTTATGTTCCAGGACAGTGGAAAACTGTTCCTCTGAAGAAACAACAGGTCTGTCACCTAATGTTGCATCAGCAAGGAACCAATCATAAAATTCCATACCACTTTCGGCGTAGAAAAGTTTTTCACAGCAAACATTGACATACTGGGCATTAATTTTTCTGCGGATTTGAATAGTCTTTCCTTCAACCTGTTTGCCATTCAATTCATTTTCCAGGAAAGTTTTAAAAGCAAGTTTTAATTTTTCAGCATTTTTAGGCCATTTTCTGATTTCATCCTGATAATCTTCATCATCTTCATCAAGTTCATGACCAAACTTATCTATGCATCTGTTGATTTCTGCTATTTGATTTTCAAGCTGTCTAATCTTTTCATATTCCGGTTCTGCGCAGCGTACACAACATTTGTACTTATTATCAAAATCGTGTTCGCAGACCGTTTTGCCGCAGACTTTGCAGGTAATTGAATCATGGATTAACAGATGGCGGCCGCAGATGTGGCATTCCAGTTCCTTGGTCTGTCTTTCTGGAGCAACGGTTGTAATGTTATATACAGCGTTTCCCATTACTTTTGTGCCGGTAACATCACCTGCAACAACGTTTTTATCTCCCATAGAAAGGCCGCCGTTTCCAGCAGCCTCAGTGCCGTCAAGCTTTGTTCCGCATTCGCCGCAGAACTTTGTAGTCAATGGGTTTGCAGCACCGCAGCTGGGGCATATTTTTTCCTGCGGGATTTTTGTTCCACACTCCCCGCAGAATTTCATTCCATCTTCAACTTCTGCTCCACAATCTGGACATTTCATTTGTATTCCTCACAAAACTCAGTCAGTTTTTCTTCAGCTTCGGCAATCAATTTCTGTACAACATATTCAAGATTGATGTCATCAACTTTTTGCCAGTTCGGTTGCCATGGGGTATATCGTTTTCCATTTGTCCCTGTAATTCCTTTTTTCTCAAGAAACTCTTTTACCCCTGGTGTATCCAGCAGGAATGAAAGCCGGATAGTCAATTTCGGATACGTTGCATCTAGATAATCCGGGTTGAAATAGATACCGTAGGCAGGTCCCTTTGACGAATCAAAACCGGTAAACCACTGATCCATTTTCTTTGAACGGATCCGCCACCATTCTGAATCGATGGTGCTTTCATCAATCTCCAGGTCATCTGAAAAATGTTCTCTGGCAATCTGCTGAATCTTTTTCAGATTCTTCTTTCTGATTAATACGTAGATTTTTTCAAATTCCTTTTTCAATTGAGGATTAGCCATGGTTTTTGTGCTTTTATCAGAATCAGAGGGCAGATAACTCTTAATTTCTTTGGCGTCAGAAAAATGGTTCGTTCCAGTAATCACTCCGCCTGCCAAAAATAATGCATAAAATCTGGCTGCAAAACTTTTGTCAGACACATCAAACAGGTTTTCAAGATACCCGATGTAACTGGACACAGATTCATTGAAAGAAACTTCATTCTGTTTTTTCAGCCATGGAAGGATATGGTCAGCATAATTCATGGTGATGAAACGGCCGGAAGAGGTTTCGGTATAATCCAGCAGGTCTTTGGCAGCTGGCGTAAGGCTTTCGTCACTTACCTGCTTGCTTCCGTCAAGCGTAAGGTACACAACAAAAATTTCCTTTTCGTCAAATAAACATGTATGACTCTGTACGTAGTTTTCAATCTGCAAATTCTGGTCTACGGCATTGCAGCACTTGTTTTCAATAATCAGACAGAACTTATTGTCTTCACTTGTATCCATGATCCGAAGATCAACGTAATTACTCTGGCTGCTGATTTCTGTTTTTTCACCCGGTACATAATTGAACTGGGGACATACATCTTTGATCATTTCAAAAAAGGCGTTCAGTGCCTTGCCGTCGGTCTTATGTGACTGTGTCAGCATGTGCCATAGCAGTGCAGTATGCTGGTTCTCATTCAAATGAATAGCGGTAAAAATGTTGGGATTCATTTCTTTACTGGTTTCTGAAAGTTGTTCATACATGCCGTTCATCATTTCAATCCATTCATTAATCATTCTTTGTTCCTCCAATAAGTTCAGAATCAAACTGTTTTACCCGTGGTATGAAACGAGTTCATACCATACGTCAAAATCTTCCACTGCAATAATTATTTCGTTTTCGGCGATTGAGTTCCGGTCAATTGCATCAATGTCATTGGCGCTGCAGCAACGGAACTGATGCATTTTTTTGTTGTAGTAAAACTCATCAGATAATGAATCAAAATCAAAATCATCGTCATACTCATATTCATCTGTTTCGTCTGATAAGGACTTGCCATCAAAAATTGAACAGCCGATTGACTCTATTGCATCGCCATAACTTACAAGTCCCTGGTATGAAAGCTGGCAGCAAATACCTGCACCTGTGGCTTTATTGAATCTTTCAAAGATATCGTCGCTTCCATCATGCATTACATCCCAGATATAGCCTGCATCTCCATCAAAATTCATTACACTATATATGTCATTGATTTCATGAAAACTCACATCTTTCAATTCCATCAGGTATATGAATTTCTCAAGAAAACTTTTTTCTGCAAATTTCGCGCTGTCAAATTCGGAAGCAGCTCGTTCATCAAGCAAAGACTTGAACGTATCTTCCGGAAAAGCAATTTCCGTATCTTTTTTAATAATTGACCAGTAAGCTAAACCATCTGCTCTCTGTTTTTTCTGAAAAAGGCAAACATTAAAATCAATTCCTACACAATCATGCATATACAGTACCTCGTAAAATAGTTGACTGTATTTACTATAGATTAGATTTCAAAAATGTCTTGAGTAAGCCTACGGAGAAACTCGGGAATTTACGCACGGTTCGGGGATTTTTTAGTACTTTTTGCGGATTTTCTTAAAGATATGCAAAAAAAAGACTGCCCTATACGTACGCAGTATTGTGGCATTCTGAACCTGTTTCGGAATCTATACACAAGATACTGAATCAAGCGTCGTGCTGAGCATGTTGAAGTATTCAGCATGACGGTACTTATTGAGGCAGTCCTTTTTATTGGTTCACCAGCATCTCTTATAGAAATTCAGAAATCAGCACTAAAAGGAGTACGATTCCAACACCGATAAGTATACGTCTTACCTTCTTATTGGCAAAAATTGATTTTATCCAATCTTTTATTATTCTTTTTCTTTCGTTTTTAAGCTTATTTTTCCCATCTTTTCTTAGTATTTCCTTTAGTTCTTTTAGTGTCTCCTTATGCTGCTGATCTTCGTCTTTCTGGGTGTATTCTTCAAGATATTTTTTATGACACGCAGCACACCCTAATTTATGGGAATACCCAATTCTTTCATTAGCCAATTTATCAATAGCAGATTTGGCAGGTCTAGCGGAAAGATCATAATATAGTTGTATGATTTTATGATAAGAATATCTCTTTACAGCCGTTAATGGTACAAATGTATTAGAAAATCCCCAGATTTTTCGCTCAGTAAATTTTTCTGGTGCAACCTGAACAACAGTCGGGCCGTACACAACAATATCGTCATCTACCTCGAACAGTTTGTCCAAATAATTAAGGTTTCTCTTCCATATGTTTTCATGGAATGCAATTCCAGATTTTGCATCAAACTGTTTTTCGCGGAATTTCTTGAACCCCATATCAACAGTTACAGGGTCAAATTTCTTTACGATTAAACTTGAAACTGATTCTTCTCCCTCATTTGGTTTGGTCAGGAAATCTTTTTCAGAAACTGATTTTACTGTCACGCCCAAAGCAGTGAAATCAATTTGTTTTACCGATAAAAGTTCATTACAGATGGGACATCTTTTTGTTTTTCCGTCAGCAATAATCTTTTTTCGTAAATCAGTGTTTATGGTCCAGGTCTTTCCCTTGAACCGTTCTTCCTGACAAGCAAACTTTGGCTCGTATTCAGCACATAATCTCTTCAGCAATTCCTGGTACCGTGGATATTCCTGTTTGGCAATTTCATCGGCCTGTCTGCTTTCTTCCTGTTCAATCATTGCCTCTGTCTGGCGGTCAATGGCAGAAGCTCTTTCACGTTCTGCATCAGCTCTATCCCGTTCTGCAGCTTCCTGTCTTTTTGCAGCTTCCATTGTTGCTTCGTTTTGAGCTTCAGCTCTATTTTCTTGCGCTATATATGCATTACAACAGCTTTCACTGCAAAAGACCATTCCCCTATAACTATATCCGCCGTCAAAATAACCTTTACACCATGCACATGTTTCCATTTCTCTTTTCTCCTTCTTCTGAGTGGAAATATTTCAAAACGGTAACTGATTCCTGCAGTTATGTAGGGGGCGTTATCCCTAATAATCACTGAAAGAAACAGGTACCTGTACGTTCTGTATTTACTATAGATTAGATTCCAAAAATGTCTCGAGTAAGCCTACGGAGGAATTCGGGAACTTACGCACGATTTGACCTTTTTTTGTGTTTTTTTGCGGATTTTCGTAAAGGATTTTTTTACGGAATCACTGTCAGTTGGCGTTACGAACGACACGAAAGCCTAAGTTCCCAGACCGTGTCTTTGAGAGCGGGCTGTGCCTGGAAGAAACAGACGCCCAGTAAGCGGAGTTATACCAATCACCACCGCGTTCAGCGGGCTTTCCAGAGTTCCAGCACCATTCAGATACATTTCCACTCATATCCCAAATGCCAAGTGCGTTTGGCTTTTTCAGGCCTACTTCGTGTGATCCGTCTCCTTTAGCTGATTCGCTTACTCTTTCTTTTCCTGTTATTCCAGTATCGTTGTTGTAGCAATACCAGCCTACACTGTCCAAGCCAGTATTTTTGTCATCTCTGTATGAAGTTCCTGCTGCTTTGTTGGCACCACTGAATGTATAGTTCCAGTCATCTTTTGTCGGATTTCCCCCGCGGGCTGCATATTCCCATTCTTCTTCTGTGGGAAGTCTGTAGCCATTCTTTGTTTTATCATAGTCAACAGTTGCTTCAGTAATATGACCTTTGTCCTTCTCTGTTACAGTAATTGTATAACAAGGCTCCAATTTTTCTTTTTCACTCAAAACATTGCAGTAATACATTGCATCAAACCATGTCACGCATTCTACAGGATAATTTGCATGGTCTTTATCCCGGGTGTACTTCGATGGGGAAGCATCAACAGTATGTTTTGATCCATTAACAGTTATTTTCTGTCCTTTCATTACATACCTATACTGCTCCTGTGTAACTTCATAGATACCCATATAGAATGAGCCTAAAGTTACAATTCTTCCTTCAGGAAATACACCTGTCGCATTATCTGTATATTCGGCACCTGTTACTGTTCCACCGCTGACTAACGTACATTCTGGAACTAACAGGGCATGTTTCCCATTATTTCCCCAGGAGCACCCCGTTAATACACAGATAGCTACGGTTGCAATAACACCTATTGACACATTTCTGATACAAGTCTTCATTATTCGCTCCTATAAAGTCTCCGCGACAGTGGTCCCACGGGATGTGCAATATTGCATTTCCCAGTCATCAGGTCATTTATGGAAAGATTACGGTAAAACCATAGGAGCTGTCTTGAGTAAGCCTACGGAGAAGCTCGGGAATTTACGCACGATTTGACATTTTTTTTTGTTTTTTTGCGGATTTTCGTAAAGAATTTTTTGCTGGTGTCTGTGGTATACTATTGGGCGGAAGAATGCGCATGGCAATAATACAACTTTATCACGGCAGCCCGAACAACGTGGTACACCCGCAATATGGATTAAGGCAACCTCAGCATGATTATGGTCAAGGTTTTTATCTGACCCACAGTCTGGAACTTGCAAAGGAATGGGCAGTTTGCCGCCCTGACACCGAAAGTGGCTATGTCCATGCTTTTGAACTTAATACAGAGAATCTGCGGATTATTGATTATGAACAGTATGGTATACTGGCTTGGCTTGCAGAGCTTATGAAACACCGTGACGCTTCTGATTCCAAGAGATACAGAGTTCTTGCAGAGAAATTCATTGCAAAATATGCCATAGATTCATCCGATGCTGACATCATAAAAGGATGGAGAGCAAATGCGTCCTATTTTTATATTGCAAAATCTTTTGTCCGTGATGAAATTGATATTGATATACTTGAAGAACTGATGACTCTTGGCGGGCTTGGAATTCAATGGTGCCTGAAATCTGAAAAAGCGTATACTGCGCTGAAAAAACTGGATGACGTTATTCCTGTGGATTTTCATGAATTCAATCAGAAATTTAATCAGCGTGATGCTGATGCCAGACGAAAGATGAAGGAACTAATAGATTCTGACAGAAACAAGGTTGAAAGGGTTTTCAGTACCATTGTATAAGGGAAAGTACTATGCCGGCTTATGACAAATCGTATTTGAATGAAATTGTAGAAACACAGGGTAAACTGTTTTCGTATATTGCTGATATGAGACCTGAAGCTGATGTTGAAGATTTCATCGTAACATACATGGCAAGCAACACCAGAAAATTACTCGACAAGGCAGATGCATATCTTAGTAACCTTACCTACAAAGAGCTCTTTGATTATTTCTGTTCAACGGAAAAATATCTTCCAAAGTCGGGAAAAACGATTTCCGGTTTCATGCCAGACTGGATAGGTGAATTTTATGCATTCTATCAATGGCAGTACCAGCAGAATTCTGATACACTGCTCACTATCATACCTTTGGATTTCATCAAAGCCGCCTATTACGGCTTGCATGACTTAGACCTGAAACTTGCAGTTGAAAAAGTTCAAGAGAGTCTGCCGCGCTAATATGCTATACTTGCAGCATGAAACGTTTGCTTTCTTTTATGGTCATGATTCTGGTACTGGGTCCGCTCAGTCTGTGTGCCGCTGAAAAACTGCCGGATATGGATCTTTCCAGCCTGTACCGGGAGTTCATACAGAATCCCGGTCCTGAGACCCGCCAGTTCTTTCTTGATGCCCTGGATACGGAACTGGAGAGCACCTACTTTACGTCTAATACAGCTCAAAGTGCGCAG
Source organism: Treponemataceae bacterium (assembly GCA_045597345.1). Classification (GTDB taxonomy): domain Bacteria; phylum Spirochaetota; class Spirochaetia; order Treponematales; family Treponemataceae; genus Treponema_I. The sequence goes on along the minus strand of JAZLJW010000220.1, from coordinate 8,916 downwards.
AAGAAGGAACTGCTGCTGCAGATAAAAGACGAAGTTACATCATACAGCGGCAATTTTGCATCCCTTTCAGTTCTGGTCTGCGATTACTTTTCGCTGCAATCGGCTTCAAACCAGCGGGCCCAGTATTTCTACAACGAACTGGTTATCTGCGACATCATCATTTTTGCACTGATGGCCATTCTGTTCATTCTGTATTCGCAGACAAAAGTAAAGTTTTCAAAAAGCAGATGGCTGACCCAGCAGTCCATAGAAACCCAGGAAGAAGAGCGCCGGCACATTTCAGCCGAATTGCACGACACTGTCTGCCAGAATCTCAAGTGCGCTTCCCTGCAGCTTGCTGACGGGCTGGCAAAAGACCTGGTAAACACCAGTATTTCCCAGGTCCGCCAGGTCTGCTACAACCTTACTCCGCCGGATATTGACAACCACGATCTGGCCAGCGCCATTCTGCTGTACTCGCAGAATTTTACCCAAAAGTATGCCATCACCTGCGACGTGGTCTTTTCTGACGCCCGTGCCAGAGAAACGCTGAACGCTCTGGACAGCACCCTGCAGATGCATGTTTTCAGAATCGTTCAGGAAGCGCTGACAAACAGTGCAAAACATGCCGGTGACCACTGCACCACCTGTGTTCTGTGCAACATGCATGAAAACCGGCTGAATGTTTTTATTACCGATAACGGCAAAGGGTTTGATGTTAAGGAAGCGTCAAAGGCAACGCATTTTGGGTTGATGATCATGAAGCAGCGTGCCGATTTTGTAAACGCCACCCTGGAAATTTCCAGCGAACTTGAAAGCGGCACCACCGTCCACCTCCGCTGGGATACCTAGCCAAGGCATTTCTAAGTGTAGGCGGGCTGGCGCCCGTTGGAGCGCAGAAATACCGCAGCGCGACGACGCCAGCGGGTCAAAGGGCCCCCGTGAAGGGAGCGTCGACGGTGACAGCGCAATACACATCCGGCTCCCGCTCATGAATCTCCTGCCAGAGGACGCGTTTTAACTCATCTTCACTCAGTGCGCAGTCAAAGGGGCGGACCACATCAAAAATCAGGTTGGTGTGGGTGTCTCCCGGAACCATGCGGACATCGTGAATGGTAAGGCGGTCATCAATGCTTTTGGCAATGGATGCGACCAGTTCTTTCAGAGCGTTCAGGCGGGGATTCTGCAGATCGATGGGGTCCATGTGGATACAGGCCCAGCAGTTGAACTTATAGGCCACGGAAACTTCTGCCTGGTCGATAACGTCATGCAGAGAAAACACATCCCGGTCACCGGGAACTTCGGCATGCATGCTGATGATGCGCCGGCCGGGGCCATAATCGTGAACGATAAGGTCGTGAATACCGCAGATGGGTTCGTGACTCAACACTTCTTTTTCAACAGCTTCGATGAACTCTCTTTCCGGCGGAACACCTACCAGCAGGTCCAGAGTTTCACGGGCCGAATCCCAACCGGCCTTAAAAATAAAGCAGGCTACAATAAGCCCGCCGATACCGTCCACCGGCAATGTGGTCCAGCGGCTGGCAAAAAGCGAAAACAGCGCCACGGAAGTACTGAGCATATCGCCTAAACTGTCTCTGGCGGTTGATTCCAAAGCGGCAGAGTTAATCCGTCTTCCGGTGCGGTGATTATAGGAGTACATGTACAGCTTTACCAGAATACCGCCAGCCATAATGGCTGCAGAAAGCCAGCTGAACACCACCGGTTCAGGATGTATCAATGATCTGACAGATGACACGGACAGCTCAAACCCCATAAGCAGGATAATGCCGGAAACGATAAGGCCGGAAACGTATTCCATGCGGCCATGACCAAAGGGATGGCCCCGGTCTGCAGCCTTGGCACCCAGCCGGAACCCCAGAATAGTGCACAGGGAACTGGCAGCGTCAGAAAGGTTATTGAGAGCATCGGCAGTAAGGGCCACAGAGCCACTGATCCAGCCGGCCAGGAATTTTGTCAGGGACAGAACAATGTTGAGAAAAATGCCCAGTGCTGAACACAGAACTCCATACGCAGTACGGACTGCAGGTTCATTATACGAATCGCGATTGGTAATAAATAATTTTGCAAGAATCGTTACCATACTATAAGTATACTCATGTTTTCCCGGTTACTAAAACATAAATCGTATCAGATACTGCAAACTGCAGTTATATTCCCCTATTTCTTCAGATGATATCACTGCTGACAAGTACACAATTTTTTGATTATCCCGTACAATAAGAATATGAAAGAAAAATTCGAGAAGAAAGAAATTCTACCCGAGAAGGTTCTCGAGATGAACAACTACCGGAGACATAAAAGAATCTGGCATGTTGCCCGAGTATTGGCAAAACCATGGCTTAAAATGAAGCTTGGTTACACTTGTGATGTCGCACCCAAGGACCTGAAAGGTCCCTATATCGTACTTTCAAACCACAATTCCAACTTCGACTCTGTAATGATTGGATGCAGTTTCCCTCAGCAAATGTATTTCATAGCATCCGAACAGGTATACCGCGCCGGCTTCAAATCAAAGCTGCTCAAACGGTATTTTGAGCCCATATCAAAAATCAAAGGCGCCAGTGATGTTCTGGCTGTAGCAAAAGCATTACGAAAAGTTCGCAGCGGATACAACCTGTGTCTTTTCCCGGAAGGAAACCGTTCGTTCAACGGTAAGACCTGGCCGATTCTTGAAGCAACTGGAAAACTGGTAAAAGTTTCCGGGGGCGGTCTGGTAACCTACCGTCTGGAAGGTGAATACCTTTCTACCCCGCGATGGACCACCAGTGGCGTTAAAAAAGGCAAAATTCATGGTCATATCGTTCACTACTATACTGCAGAACAGCTTAAGGCCATGTCCGTTGCAGAAGTTACTGCCATAATCCAGCAGGATCTGACAGAAAACGCCTTTGAATCCCAGGAAAAGAAGATGATCCGGTACAAGGGTAAAAACCGTGCCGAAGGTATGGAATGTGCCTTGTGCGTATGCCCCCGCTGTCATCATATTGATGTTATCAAGACCAAAGGAAATTCGGTTTTCTGTACCGAATGCGGACATCTGACCGACTACAGCGAATACGGATTCTTTGATGAAGGATTTGAATTCAAGAATATAACCAAATGGGATGAATGGCAGGAAGAATTCTACGAAACATACATCAACAGCTTTGAAGGCGCTGATGAACCTATGTTTGTAAGCCATAACTGCACACTTTCGACCATTGGCGATGACCACAGCTGTATTCCCGTGGGAGAATCGAAAGATGGAGACGTTACGGACTTTAAATTCTTTAAAGACCGTATAGAATTCAGCAATCTTACCATCAAACTGGCTGACATCACTGCCTGTTCAGTATTCGGCCATGATGTATTCTGCTTCAGCGACAAAGACGGCATTCATTACGAACTCCGCTCGGTAGACTTGATGAACTCACGCAAGTACACCTCAGCCATGCGTATCATGTTCGGTCTGCAGTAATCGTCATCCCCACCCACAGTGTGACAGGAGCCCTGAGCAATAATGAGCAAAGTTCATTGTCGAAGGGTCCTGTCATGCTATGTGCGCCCCCGTCATGCTGCGTAAGCCCTGTCATACTGCGTAAGCCCTGTCATACTGCGCAAGCCCACGTCATGCTGCGTAAGCCCTCGTCATGCTACGTAAGCCCCCGTCATGCTGCGCAAGCCCCACATCATGTTGCGTAAGCCCCCGTCATGCTGAACTCGTTTCAGCATCTCAAATATAACAATTTATTAGCAACGATTCTGTATAATTTACTTGCATTTTGACATTTTATACTTTATTGTCATTTTAAATACTTGATAGTATTCGAGGTACAAATGAAAAAATGCACAATCAATACCAATCTGCCAAAGAACCTGCCCCTTTTTCTGCGGGACCGCGTTCTGACCCACGGCGACCTATATCTGCAGGCCTATAAAGGTAAAGACGGGAAATTCCAGTTCGCCACCTACAAACAGGTGTATGACGACATCATCGCCTTTTCCCTGGCCTTACAGTCACTGGGAGTTACTTCCGGCAAGAACATTGCCATGATTTCTGATAACCGGAAAGAATGGTTCATTACCAGTTTTGCAATCCAGAGCTTAGGTTGTGCTGATGTACCACGTGGTTGCGATTCACTGGGAACTGAAATCCGGTTCATCATTTCGTTTGCAGACTGCGAAATGGGATTTCTTGAAAACGAAAAACAGATGCTGAAGGTACTTGAAAACGTAAGCGAAGTACCCCTCTTAAAAACCGTCATCCTGTATGACCACCTTTCTGCAGAAACAGAAGGCAAAGTACGTGAAGCCGGCATGACCCTGTACTACTTTGACCAGTTGCTTGCCGAATATCGTGGTGTTTTTACCGCAGATCCTGCAGGTTGTACTGCCCGCATTGAAGATGAAATGCAGAAGGTACAGGAAGACGATACCTGTACCATCATCTTTACCAGCGGCACCACCGGAACTCCAAAAGGTGTTATGCTGACCCACAAAAACTTCATGGCACAGATGAGCGCCGCCCACAACTTTGTTCCCGGTAAACCCGGAGAAATGTGGATGAGTATCCTCCCTATCTGGCACAGTTTTGAACGTCTTGCCATGTACGCTACCATTCTTGTAACCAACTGCATTGCTTACTCTAAACCCATTGCCCGCACCCTGCTGTCCGACATGGCCGTAATCAGACCGCACCGCATGTGCGGTGTTCCCCGTTTGTGGGAAGCTTTAGTCAGCGGCATTAACCAGACAATGGAAAAAACCGGCGGCATCACCTTAAAACTGTTCAAGTTCTTTATTTCTGTTGGTAAAAAATATGCCAATGCCCGGGATCTGGTTATTTCAAACGTGTTCAGCCCAACCAAACGCAATGCCTTTGCAGACTTTATGCACGGCATTTTCCCTTTCCTGGGATTGCTGCCGCTGAAAGCCCTGGGCGAACTGCTGGTTTACCGGAAAATAAAAGCCCGTTTCGGCGGACGAATTGAATACGTAGTATGCGGCGGTGGCTCACTCCAGAAAGACACCGATGACTTTTTCCGTGCCATCGGTATTCCGCTGTTGAACGCCTACGGCATGACCGAAACTGCTCCTGGTATTGCATTCCGCGACCTGAAGCATCCGCAGACCAACTGCATCGGAGACCTGTTCCCTACCCTTGAGTTCAAGGTTGTCCGCGAAGAACAGGGCAAAGTTGTTGATAAAACACCGTTACCTTACGGCCAGAAAGGGCTTATTCTGGTACGTGGCGCCAATGTTATGAAGGGATACTACAAACGCCCGGACCTGACGGCTTCCATCATTGATGAAGACGGCTTCCTGAACACCGGTGATATCGGTATCATCAGCCCCAACCGGGAACTGGCCATTACCGGCCGCGCAAAGGACACCATCGTTCTTTTAGGCGGCGAAAACATTGAACCGGTACTGCTTGAACAGACCATCTGCACCAGCGAGTTCATCGAAAGTGCCATGGTTGTAGGTCAGGACAAAAAATATCTGTCGTCCCTCATCGTTCCCTGTAAGGAAAAACTGATTGCCTATGCCAAGGAACACGGCATCATATATTCAACCTATGAGTCCCTTCTGAAAAACGAGCGGATTCATGCACTGATCTACACCGCTGTAAGCAAACTGGTATCCCTGGAAAAAGGTTTCCGTGCCTGCGAAAAGATCTACAAGATCTCACTGATTGCAAAGAGTTTTGAAGTAGGCAAGGAACTTTCTGCCAAGCAGGAAATGATGCGCTTTAAGATCAGCGAAGAATACAACAACGAAATCGAACAGATGTACGCCTGATTCACGCCACCAGGCTGAAATCGATCAGCACGAAAAAAGAGCTGTCCGGAATAATCCGGATGGCCTTTTTTATGTTGAATTCCCCTATGTTTTATTCTATATTGATACCTAGGAGGTATCACTTATGAATCAGACTGCATTTACTGTCCGCATGGATTCAGAATTAAAAAAACAGTTTTCCACTCTTTGTGAAAACTTAGGACTTCCTGTTTCCGTTGCAATTAATCTTTTTGCAAAAACTGCGGTTCGGGAAAACCGCATTCCTTTTGAGCTATCTTTACAGCCAAATGAACTCACAAAGAAAACGATTTCACTTGCTGAAGAAGGAAAAGAACTGAACGGTCCTTATTCCACCATGGAAGATTTAAGGGCTGCATTGGATGCTTAATGTATTCTTTTCAAATCAGTTTAAAAGGGATTACAAGAAAGCAGTAAAGCGACATTGTGATACAGATGAACTTTTTAAAGTAATTGAACTTCTCAAAAATCAACAACCTCTTCCACCTGAAAAACGAGATCACGCATTGACTGGTGATTATTCCGGCTATCGGGAATGTCATGTTCATCCAGATTTTCTGCTTGTTTACAAGGTCGTTGATTCTCAGCTACAGCTGTATCTGTATAGAACCGGAACCCATTCGGATTTGTTTGGGTAACAATTATTTTGTCGAATCTGGCAGTTCATCCTTATATATACCATTTCTCACTGCATCATCTTTCATTATTTTTACGATAGATGTTATTTCCTCGTCAGTAAGTCCCTTTGTTTTCAAAAATTCTGCTGCAGTACTGAGCAGTCAATAAAAAAGCCCTCACGACAGCATTCCCTATGCCATCGTGAGGGCTTTTGTTCAAGGGCAGTTCTGCACCTTATTTCATGTTAATCATTGATTTGTCGTAATCTGGACGTTCGCTGACGCGAACTGCCGGGTTTCAGTCAGGCTGAAACCCGCACGCACCCTAACCCTTATCAGTTAAGTTTCAGCATACTCTGATCATAGTCAGCTGGTGGAACATATCCCATTAATTCCATAAGGGTGCTTGGCCATGAAGAAATACCCAGACCGCTGTTCAGGTCGGTTGAGTATTCACCTTTGTATTCAGGGTCGTAAATGATACCTGGAACCGGGTTCAGGGAGTGTGACGTCTTTGATTTTGGTTCGCCGTCTGCGCCTTTTTTAACGCTGCCATCTTTTCCGTGTTCGTACATATCATCACTGTTACCGTGGTCAGCAGTCAGACACAGGATACCACCGGCTTTTTCTACGGCTTCCTTGATGCGTCCCAGCTGCAGGTCCATGGCTTCCATAGAACATACAACAGCATTGAATACACCGGTGTGTCCAACCATATCACCGTTGGGGAAGTTCAGGCGGATGTGGTCGTATTTTCCGCTTTCAATGGCTTCTACTACCTTGTCGGTAATTTCAGCACATTTCATCCATGGGCGCTGTTCAAAAGGAATAACGTCTGAAGGAACTTCAATGTAGGTTTCCAGATTTTTATCGAATTCACCGGGGCGGTTACCGTTAAAGAAGTAGGTAACGTGTCCATATTTCTGGGTTTCAGAAATAGCCATCAGTTTAACACCGGTTTTGGTCAGGTATTCACCCATGGTACGGTCAATGCTTGGTGGGTTAACCAGGAACTGAGCAGGTTTGTGGTTATCGCCGTCGTATTCCATCATACCGGCATATTCAACTGCTGGTACGCGTACGCGGTCAAAGTTGTCAAAGTCTTTTTCTTCAAAGGCAGCGGTAATTTCCAGAGAGCGGTCACCACGGAAGTTGAAGAAGATTACGCTGTCGCCATCATTGATGGAACCAACAGCTTTGCCGTCTTTTGCAATAACGAATTCGTGCATGTCCTGGTCCAGAAGACCGGCGTTTTCTTCACGATAGGTTTTGATTGCTTCTACAGCAGAACCGAACTGGCGGCCTTCGCCCAGAACGTGAGCTTTCCATCCGCGTTCAACCATTGACCAGTCTGCATTGTAGCGGTCCATGGTCATGTACATACGTCCACCGCCGGAAGCGATACAGTAGTCACAGCCGGCAAAGCCTGCCAGGAATGCTTCCAGTGGTTCAAAGTATTCAAGAGCAGAGGTAGGTGGTACGTCGCGTCCGTCAAGCAGTGCGTGTACGCGGATAGATTTGATGCCTTCTTTGTTTGCTTCGGTAATCATGGCTTTCAGGTGTTCAATGTGTGAATGAACGTTACCGTCAGAAACCAGACCGATAAAGTGCAGAGTGCTGTTTTTAGCCTTTACGTTTTCTGCCAGTTTTTTCCAGGTAGCACCCTGGTACATGTTACCGGTGGCAATTGATTCACCAACCAGTTTGGCACCCTGAGCAAATACGCGGCCACAACCCATTGCGTTGTGTCCTACTTCAGAGTTACCCATATCGTCATCGCTTGGAAGACCTACGGCAGTACCGTGAGCTTTCAGCTGAGTATGCGGACAGTTAGCGGTAAACCAGTCAAGGTACTTCATTTTGGAAGCTTTAACGGCATCGCCTTCTTCAAATTTTCCGTATCCAACGCCGTCCATAATTACCAGTACAACTGGTCCGCGGCGCCCCTGCCATTTAGGGTTCTTTTTCAGTGCTTCAACAGCCATTGTATATCTCCTATAAAGCCACTGAATCATATTTGAAACAACCGAGCCGGAAATGCGGTAGGTGGGATGTGGAAGGACAAAAACTGTCGAAGCCCGGAAACGATAGTTTCCTTGCCGGGCTTCGTCTGTAGCGACGCTAGCTAGCGGTTTTGGCCTTTCACAGCACGCCGTAAGCATTTCCATACACTTATTGCTGCTATGATTCAGGGAATAAGTACATAATCTTATACGTTAAAAATATACCGATTTACTTACTCGTAGGCAATGGCACTATTGGCAGTTCCCGGTGTTCCCTGGCCTGTTGCGACCACGAACCAGTCATCTGACGAAGCCGGAACAGGATACGATTCCTGCTGGGAGATCCAATCGATATTCTGCCTGCATAACGTACGGGTTAGCGTCATACCATCACTGCAGACCGCTCCATCAATACCAGGTCCTCCTTCCCACAGCCCCGCAGAATACGCTGTCTGGGCTGCTTCTCCCAATGCAGTACTGTTCCAGCTGTCTTT
>JAZLJW010000219.1:0-13057 GCA_045597345.1 Treponemataceae bacterium | reverse complement strand
TAATGAGAATCATGCACAACAGGAATAAAGCAGCCTTCACCATGACGGAAAGTGCCTTCTCAGTATCAGCAAAAGGAATATCCCGATGGAATATCGAAAGAGCTCCTTTATCTTCTTCACTGCGGAATGCCGTACACAGGGCAATAAAAATCGTCGTTGTCTTTATTCCACCAGCCATTGATCCAGGATTTCCACCAATCAACATCAGTATTTCGCTTATCAATGTCGATGCATTGGAAAAAGCTGACTGGCTGACTGCTTCAAACCCGGCAGTACGGCAGGTAATACTTTGAAAAAAACTATTAGTCAGCTTATTTCCTACAGATAGCTGAGAAAATGCGTGATTCCATTCAAGAAGCAGAAACAACAGTGATGGAATAACGGTCAATACAAGTGTTGAACAAAGAACAATCTTGCTGTGCAGGCTTAGTTTGATGCGTTTAGTTGATTTAAAATGAATACGGGAAAAAAGCCAGCCATTTATGTCCTGCATAACCGTAAACCCCAAACCACCCATAATAATAAGAAACATGACAACACAAAGGTAGCCTGAATCAGCATTGACGCTGATAAGACTGTCACCCCAGGGGGTAAAACCTGCATTACAGAATGCAGAAACGGCTGTAAACAAACCGATAAACCAACATCGGGAAACACCCTGATATTTAAGGATAATTCCTAGAAGAAATGCTCCCATCAGCTGGAAAAATCCGCTATAGATAAATATATCCCTGATGATTTTCAGTGGATCTGCTTCTACTCCAGTGATAAAATAACTACGGGCAAATTTCCGGTTCGCCAGAGTAACCTTTTTTCGTGGCAATACCAGGTAAAAAATAAAAAAGGAGATGAGTCCCAATCCACCGGCTTCTATTAAAATCATCAGGAATATAAGTCCAAACTCAGAAAACAGTTCAACAGAGATGGTACTTAATCCCGTTACACATAGCGCACTGACTGCGGTAAAAAGACAATCGATATATGCCGGTATTGTATCTGTGTTGTAGCAAACTGGTACAGAGAGAACCAGTGAGCCAATAATTGCAAGAATTGCAAAGTATAGAAACAGTTGAGTAATAGGTCCGATAATCGGGCCTTTAATTTTTTTTGAATAGCACATGTATATCTGTATTGTAGTGCAAAAGGCTGATGAATACAAAAAAAACGAAGCGCCGAAAGGAGGATAAAAGCGCTTCGTTTTAAATCGGTCTTGAGTAAGAGGAGGTTGCATACTTTTACTCACACCATAACTTTACATAGAAACTTGCATAAATGCAAGTAATTTATGCATAAAAATAATATTTTTTTGCGTTTTTATGCATTTTTATGCACAAACTGTATGAATACTTAAGAACTTAAGTAATATAAAAAAAATCCCCGCCTGAAAATCAGGAGAGGATTTTTTGGGAATCATTAAGCTAAAGTCCCGCGAGTTTCGGCTAGGCCGAAACTCGTCAATGATAACAAATAATTGCTACGCAATTATTTGTTATCATTAGTGATTGCGTTGGCAGCAGTACGTCCAGAAACGAAGATTTCTACGATTGCATTACCACCAAGGCGGATACCACCATGGATACCACCGGTAACTTCACCAGCTGCGTACAGACCTGGGATAGCTTTTCCGCTTGCATCCAGAACGTGGCGGTCAATATCAACAGACAGACCACCCATGGTGTGGTGAGTAGAAGGAGCCAGCAGGCGGATCTTCAGTTTTACACCATCCAGAGTGTAGGTTGAAGGGATGTAGTGACCGTTTGCATCTTTTTCAGCGTTACCGATAAGACGGGTCCAACCGGTTTTGTTAACAGCCATTGAGCTTTCAGTACCGGTCATCAGAGCCATATCGTAAGCTTTGATTTCAGCAATTACATCGTCAGCATTGGTTGGCAGGCCCAGTTCTTTGAACAGAGCTGCAAACTGGTCAACGGTGCGGGTCCACTGGTGTGGATCAACGTCAGCTTCCCAGGTTTCCGGGGTAGCTGGAGTTCCGTAAGGATATGGTCCAGGAATAGCCTGTGCACTGTTTGCAATTTCAATTACAGTACCCATGAATCCGCGGTATTCAATACCGTTGGCAAATTCACCCAGTGACAGAACGTCACGTTCACCGGTTTCGTTTACGAAACGTTTACCGGTTTTTGGGTTCAGGTAGATAGCGTAGTTACCACCACCGAATGCCAGCTGTCCGTTGTTGATCCAAGAGATAGGCATCAGCTGGGTAAAGTTCATACCGGTAGTAGCAGCACCTGCTTTCTGTCCCAGAGTGATACCATCACCCTGCAGAGAAGAACGGTTGGTAGTCTGGGTTTTTTCGGTAATTGCAGAAGCTACCCAGTATTCGTTGGTTTTGCGAACCAGATCGATGTTAGCAGCAAAACCACCGGTAGAAAGGATTACACCTTTGGTAGCTTTAGCAGTAACTTTAGTTCCATCGTACATGGTAGCTTTAACACCGGTAACACGACCGTTTTCAATGATCAGTTCGTCAGCAGTGGTGCGGGTCATGATCTTGTTCTTAGATGCAGTTGGAGAGGTTTTCAGGATGGTCTTGCGGGTAGGAGCAAAGTAAGCTGCCCACTGAGCAGATTCCATTACACCGTCACCATCGGTATCCAGAGCACCTTTTACGTAGTCGTTTTCACGCTGCCACAGAGCACCTACGATTGTTGGCTGTGAGTCTGGGATGAATTTTGAACCCTGAGCTTCAAGCCATGGTTTCAGGTCCTGACCGTCGCGGATGAACTGGCAAACCAGGTCATAGTCACCGTAGATCCATGCAGTATGATCTGCATTAGGACGGAGACCACCGTAGTAGGTCTGGAAGATATGCAGGTTAACGGTAGAGAACAGAGTCAGTTTGTTTTCATCGGTACCTGCTTTCATTTTTGGTTCAGCCCAGGCAAGATAAGCTTTGATTTCTTTTTTCAGTTCTTTCAGAACAGGCAGGTATTCCTGATGAACACCGTGAGTTGAAAGGCGTTCAATATCACCTGCTTCGAACCATTCTTTTGAACCGGTACCATCGAATGGTTTTTCGCTCCAGTTCAGGATGGTTTTCAGAACAGCGATATCACCGTTGGCAGCAAAGATCTTGTTGTAGGTTTTGCCGTCAAAGTCATATACACCAGTAGTAGCATCAGGACGATCAGCTTCCCAGCACAGGTACGGCATTGCAGACTGGAACTGACCACCAGAAACTACAGTGTTACCACCGATTTCAGCGTTCTTTTCAATAACCAGAACAGACAGACCGTTCTGAGCAGCCTGTGCAGCAGCACCGATACCGGCACCACCGGCACCAACGATTACTACGTCGTAAGTTTCGTTGATGGCAGCCTGAGCAGCGTGTACAATCTTGTTCTTTTTGAATCCGTCAAGGTCAGAAGCGTTTGCTTTTTTAGCAGCATCGGTCAGTGCATTACGAACAGCAATAGAAGTAAAGGTTGCACCAGATACGATATCTACACCAGAACCGTTGGCAGCGATTGCATCAGCAAACATAATGTCAAAGGCAGGATCACCTACGTGAGCGGTTTCTTTAGAAGCTTTAACTTCAATAGCAGTAATAGCTTTGTCACTGAAAGTTACAGCCAGAGTAACAGGACCGTTCATACCCTGAGCGGTTCCTTCATATGTTCCTGCCTTATAGGTAACAGCTACATTTTTGTGTTCAGCTTTTTTACCATTGTCAGCAGTAGCACCGGCAGTAGCCAGAGCAGCTTTTACTGCATTGATGATTGCATCAGAGGTGTGGGTTGCACCTGATACGATATCAACGTTAGCAGAATTAGCTTTTACGATTGCAGCAGGAATGTCTGCAATAGCTGCATCTGAAATACCGGCAGTTTCGTTGTGGTCGGTAATTTTTACAGCAGCAATTTTTCCACCTGATACAGTAACTTCTACAGCTACTGGACCATGATGACCTTCAGCGCTTCCGGTGTAAGTTCCATCGGTCAGTTTTTTTCCACCGCATGAAACTACAGACAGAAGCAGTACTGCGCACATCAGTACGCTCAGTACGGAATGAAGAACTTTCTTCATTGTTCCATCTCCTTTGTCTTAAACAGATCAGCCCGAGACAGGAGGAAACCCTTCCGGCAAATCTGTTTAAAAAAGTGTTATATATTCGGTTTAGTATACATTCTTTCGGTTTTAAATATCAATCTTTTGTTATCGATAAAAAAGATTAAATATAGACGATTTTACAGTATTTACGAAAAAGTTCAGAAAAAAAGGGTCCAAAGGACCCTTGTCAAACACCGTCATGCTGAACTTGTTTCAGCATCTGGACCATGCAGACAGTACAGATTCCGAAACAAGTTCGGAATGACAGTATGAAGTGAACTTATCGTACAGCACCAAAGGGCCCCGACCAGTCGGGGATGATTTGGTGTCCTGACAAGGCGACGGCATACCCAGGAGCGCAGGCGGCCTTCTGGCCGTTGAGCACGTCGGTGGGGCTTGTCAGCCCCACCTTCCGGAGTTTTGCTTGCGCAAAACTCCGCGTCGTTAGTTCTTGTAGTAATTAATCAGACAACCGTCTGCAATGATCTGCCGTTCGTCGTCAGTCATGGCTCCGGTAGTCAGCTGGAATTCTGTTACGGTACCGGTGGCCTTACCATCCTTCATGGCAACAGCATAAGCCGTAATACTGTCTGCTTTTTCAGCAATGGCTTTCCGTACGTCTGGAACAAATACGAAATCTCCGTTGGCAAAAGGCAGTTTTCCGCCGTTGGCAGCATCGTCAAACAGGAATGGAATCATACCCCAGTTGATCAGATTGCTGCGGTACCGTTTGGTGGCGTATTCACGGGCAATGTTAGCCCAGCCGCCCAGTACTTTCTGGCAGCTGGCAGCCTGTTCGCGGGCAGAACCGTCACCAGGTTTTACAGCGTAGATGGTAGAACCAAGACCGGCGGCAGCAGCACGTGCACCAAAGCCTGCAGTTGCAGCATCAAGAGCGTTGGCAGCAGCGGTAACTTCTGCCTTAACAGATTCATCACCATCACGAACAGCTTTTGCCCGTGGAACATAGTCAGGATCCTTGCGGCTCAGGGTAAATTCAGCCAGTCCCAGGGGGTTACTGCGGAAACTTGAAGTTTCACCTGATGGAATCAGTTCGTCAGTAGTGGTTACCGGATCATGGATTTCCGAAACAACCTTAAGCAGAAGGTCATCGGTAAGGGCACTCATGGCCGGCCAGTCTTTAATGTTTGGCCCGAACTGGATTTCAACTTCAGGATGAGCTACACCCTTACTGTCGTATACGCGGTTTTCGTAAATGGTAGAATCAAAGTGATAACTGCGTTTTGTGTAATCGCCGTGGTATTCAGTTGCGGGAGTCAGGAAGCCTTTATTTGCAGCGGTTGCAGCAATGGAACGGGCATCCATAAGGGCAACGGAAGAAATCTGACCGTTCTGGATCTTTGAACCTTCGCGGTTAGGGAAGTTACGGGTTGAGTGACGGATACTGAAGGCGTTGTTGGCAGGAGTATCACCGGCACCAAAACAGGGACCGCAGAATGCCGTCTTCATGATGGCACCGGTGGCCATCAGGTCAGTACAGGCACCGTTCTTAACCAGTTCCATATACACCGGCATGGAAGCAGGATATACGTTCAGGGTGAACTTTCCGCTACCGATGCTCTTACCCCGCAGGATGTCTGCAGCAGCACAGATGTTTTCAAAGCCACCACCGGCACATCCGGCAATAACACCCTGGTCACAGTACAGCTTTCCGTCAATGACTTTATCTTTCAGGCTGTAGTTTACTTTATCGCCAAAGGAAACCCGGGCACGTTTTTCAGTTTCAGCCAGAACATCGGCCAGGTTTCTGTTTACGTCTTCAATGGTATAGACATTGCTGGGATGGAACGGCATGGCAATCATAGGCCGGATTTTTGACAGGTCTACTTCGATTACGCCATCGTACCAGGCATCGTTCTGTGGCTTTAAGGTTTTGAAATCCCCGGCACGTCCGTGGGTGGCATAGAATCCGTTGATGATGTCGTCAGTTTCCCAGATTGATGACAGACAGGTAGTCTCAGTGGTCATAACATCAATACCGATACGGAAGTCGGCAGAAAGAGATGCAATGCCAGGACCAATGAATTCCATAACCTTATTCTTTACGTAGCCTTTTTCAAATACGGCACCGATAATGGCAAGAGCAACGTCCTGGGGGCCAACGCCTGGAACAGGGCTGCCAGTCAGATAGACTGCAACAACCCCCGGCAAATCAACATCATACGTACGGCCAAGAAGCTGTTTTGCAAGTTCGCCGCCACCTTCACCAATAGCCATGGTACCCAGGGCGCCATAGCGGGTATGACTGTCTGAACCAAGAATCATACCGCCTGATGTTGCCAGCATTTCGCGGGCAAACTGATGGATAACAGCCTGATGGGGCGGAACATATACACCACCGTATTTCTGTGCACAGGTAAGGCCGAACATGTGGTCATCTTCATTGATGGTACCGCCAACAGCACAAAGACTGTTATGACAGTTGGTCAAAACGTATGGCAGCGGGAATTTTTCAAGTCCTGATGCACGGGCAGTCTGGATAATTCCAACAAACGTAATATCATGTGAAGTTATTTTATCGAATTTGATTTTCAGTTTTTCAGGATTACCTGAAGTATTATGGCTTTGAAGGATTCCATAAGCCATGGTGTTCTTTTTATTGTCAGCAGCACTGAAGCCTTTTGCTCCACCTTCTTCAGCAGAGATGAGCGTACCGTTATCGTAGTACGCACCGCCATTCCATAAATTAATCATGTATGTTTCCCCTTTGTCACCGGCAGCACAGGCTACCCACAGGTTTCAGACACACTATAGCAACTTTATGCAAAATAATGAATAGTTATCGAATATTTTTGTATAAATATGCAAAGATGTAATGAATTCAGTTTTTCAGTACTTCTTCAATACGATGGTATGCCTCACTGGTAAATGCATGTTTATGGAACTGAAGATCCTGTGGAAAGACCTGTACAACGCCAAACTCTTTATTCAAGGAAAGAAGAAAAGAACCGTCGTTCAGGCACTGAATATCCAGAACCTTCACCCCATAACTTGAAAATGTCCGTTCAAAGTTTGCCTGTACATATTCTGCGTCACACCAGCCGTATCCGGACATAAGCCATTGAGATCCCCATACCAGCCCCATCTGCGTTTCCATTACCCTGTGTACATCAGATGCGTTAACTACACTGCGGCTTTCAAGATTCTTGATGGCCATAAACAGTTCCCGTACCCAGTCCTGAGATTCCAGAACTTTTTTTATGGAAAGCCGCATGGTTATGACAATATCATACTTAAAGAGAACGGCAACACTGACCTCTGTCACTGACCTATCAGTCCACCAGCCGGGACTGACATTCTTTTCCTTTTCCAGACCTGTCTCTTCACAGACTGTGTTTATAATTACCGTTGCCATTCCTTCAAGAATAGCGTTTTTCCCCCTCAGTCTTCTGTTAAACTCCTTTCGTGCTTTTTTCCGCTGTTCACGGCGCCTTTCAAAAATTTCCGGTGTTAAGTTTTTCATCTTTCAGATTTCCTGGTTGATACAGTAGGAAGATTCTGTATTTTTGTACTGTTAAAGAATCGCTTTACGGTCTGAAGCGATGCGCATATTGTCACGTCTATTTCATATCTTTATACTATTTACTTATGACAGCTAACGAATTACGTTCCAAATACATCGCATTTTTCAAAAGCAAAAACCATGCTGAGATTTCAGGTCAGTCGCTGATTCCTGAAAATGATCCATCTGTTCTCTTTACTACTGCCGGTATGCACCCACTGGTACCCTACCTGCTTGGTGAAAAACATCCTGCCGGTACCCGTCTTACTGACTACCAGAAATGTGTACGCACCGGCGATATCGATGAAGTAGGAGATCCTTCACACCTTACCTGTTTTGAAATGCTGGGTAACTGGTCTTTGGGCGACTACTTCAAGAAAGAATCAATTGCATTCAGCTACGAATTCCTGACCAGCAAAGAATGGCTGGGTCTGGATCCCAAAATGATTTCCGTTACCGTATTTGCCGGTGACGAATCAGCTCCACGTGACGAAGAAGCTGCCGGTTACTGGAAAGAAAACGGCATGCCTGAAGATAAAATTGCCTACCTGCCAAAAGAAGACAACTGGTGGGCAGCAGGTCCAACCGGCCCATGCGGTCCTGATACCGAAATTTTCTACTGGGTTGGCGAAGGTGTTCCACCCGTTGGTTCCAACAAAGGTACTGACAGCGCAAACTGGATGGAAATCTGGAACAACGTATTCATGGAATACAACCGCATTGATGAAAAAACTCTGGTAAAACTGCCTAAACAGAACGTAGATACCGGTATGGGTCTTGAACGTACCAACTGTATTCTGCAGGGCAAAAACAGCGTATACCTGACTGAAGTTTTCCAGCCTATCATTGCCAAGATTGAAGAACTTTCAGGCTACAAATACGGCACCGATGACACAAAAGATGCTTCAGTACGCATCATTGCTGACCACAGCCGCTCATCAGTATTCATTCTGGGTGACCAGAAAGGTGTTACACCTTCAAACGTTGGGGCTGGCTACGTTCTCCGCCGACTGATCCGCCGCGCCGTACGCCACGGTATGAAGCTGGGTATCGACAAAGACTTCCTGGCTCCTATTGCAGAAACCGTTATTGCAAACTTCAAGATTGCTTATCCTGAACTGGAAGAAAACGCAGAAAAAGTATTCAAGGAACTGACTGCAGAAGAGCACAAGTTCCGCGATACCCTGCGCAAGGGTGAACTGGAATTCCAGAAACTGCTGCCTAACCTGATGAAGAACCCTAAAAAAGAAATCAGCGGTAAAGTTGCTTTCCGTCTGTATGATACGTTCGGGTTCCCACTGGAACTGACTCAGGAACTGGGTGCAGAAAACGGATTTACCGTTGATATCGAAGGATTCAAGGAAGCTGAACGCAAGCACCAGGAAGCTTCAAAGACTTTGGATGCCGGAAAAGCTAAAGGTGGTATCGCTGAACAGAGCGAAACCGCTACCAGGTACCACACTGCAACTCACCTGCTGCAGCAGGCTCTGGTAAATATCCTTGGTCCGCAGGTTGCCCAGAAAGGTTCAAACATCAACGATGAACGCATGCGCTTTGACTTTACCTTTGAACGCCCAATGACCAAAGAAGAGATTGCACAGGCAGAAGAAATCGTTAACCAGCAGATTCAGGCTGACCTTCCGGTAACCATGGAAGTAATGAGCCTTGAAAAAGCAAAAGAAGAAGGCGCCCGCGCGCTCTTTACCAATAAATACGGCGAAGACGTAAAAGTATATACCATCGGTACCAAAGACAACTGGTTCAGCAAGGAAGTTTGCGGTGGACCACACGTTGAACATACCGGTGTCATCGGTAAGTTCAAGATTGTAAAAGAACAGTCTTCTTCTGCCGGCGTACGCCGTATCAAAGCAGTTATTGAGTAAGCCCTGATAACTGAATATTCTCTGTAACAAAACAGATCGTTATGTGTTATACAATAAGGCAGTGGTAAAAAACTGCCTTAGACCATAACTATTTTTCAAAAAATGAAGGAAGATTTTCATGAAGAAACGTCTTGCTGCTCTTTGTGCCATGGTATTTGCAGCCTCTGCTGCTTTTGCACAGGCTGACATTCAACCACTGGTAAAAATCAAAAACGAACAGATTACCTTGAAAAATCTCAAAGCACGGTGTGCTGTGTATCAGAAGCAGACTGGTATGGAAAGTTTTTCTCTTGATGAGAAAAAAGAAATTCTTACTGCGATGATTGATGAAAAGCTTTTTGTTCAGGCTGCCGCTAAAGCCGGCATGACACTCACTGATACTCAGGTTAACCAGTTATTTGAAAGTTCTCTGTCACAGATGGTTGGACAGCAGGTTTCAGAGGCTCAGTTTGCTACACTGGTCCGACAGAACTACAATATGTCTCTTGATGAATTTTTTCAGTCTCAGACAGCAATGTCTGTAGCAGAATATAAGACATACATCAAGAATCAGTATATTTCACAGCAGTATGTAATAAGCCTGTATCAGAATGAACTTGAAAACATCACAGCCACTGATACGGAAGTCCGAAGCTGGTATGAATTGAATAAAGCTTCATTGTATCAGCCGGATACCCTTAAAGTATTCATGACCATTGCTCCAAAAAACGAAAATGCACTCAATGCTCAAAAACTTCTCATGGAAGAATACGATGCATTGAAGAACGGAGCCCTTACCCTTGACGGGCTTCGCGTTCATGTAGCATCTAAAAGTCCGCTTCTGCAGGGTGATGACGTATATCTGGGTAAAAATGCCATTGCTGCATCCCAGCTTGGTATAACTGAAAGCACACTGCTTTCCATGTTCCAGGCAGCTCCCGGGTCAGTTTCAGATTTTAAGGACTCTGGTGATTACTACTCGTTCTTTGTAATTCAGGATACTATTCCCGGAAAAATTCTGGGGCTCAGTGATGTTGTTCAGCCCGGATCAAACATTACCGTATATGAGTATATCAGAAGTCAACTGGCAGCACAGAAACAGCAGGAAGTGTTTACAGAAGCAGTTTCTGCCATTA
This sequence comes from Treponemataceae bacterium, assembly GCA_045597345.1. Classification (GTDB taxonomy): domain Bacteria; phylum Spirochaetota; class Spirochaetia; order Treponematales; family Treponemataceae; genus Treponema_I. The sequence continues at coordinate 2,465 of JAZLJW010000219.1, read as the reverse complement.
CAACTCAGTTGAGAACCCCCGAAAATTACCAGATGCTCAAAACTGGTAGTGCATTGGATAAATTACTGGAAAACTGGTAAGGAGCTATTTGTGGCTAGACGTAAAGGTAGAATTTTGGCATTCCAGGCACTGTACTCATGGGATATGGGACAGATTGCCGTAACCGATTTATTGGAATTTGCATGGGTTGATCCGGCTGTTCTTGAACGCATGGGCGATGAAGGCAAAACTTTTGCACGTCTTCTGGTTACCGGCACTATTGAAAACATTGAAGCCGTTGATACAGCAATCAAAGACCATCTGACCAGTTGGGATTTTGACCGGCTTAATAAAGTTGACCTGGCAATTCTTCGTATGAGTACCTATCCATTACTTTTTCAGCAGGATGTACCCGCTACTATCATCATTGATGAAGCTATTGATATCTCTAAAGAGTTCGGCAACGACGATTCCTACAAATTCATCAATGCAGTACTTGATAACATCAGAAAAGACACCCAAAAGTAACAGCCTATGAAGAAACACACTGCAGGGAATATTCATAATACCATCTCATATTTCCTTGCAGTGCTTTTTTTTCTGTTAATTCCCTCTTCCTGCTCAAAATCAGTAGATAACACCACTTTCTTGCATCAGTTGGACATCATAGATTCCTGCATCGCGCAAAAACAGACTGACGAAGCGTTAAATCTGTTAAAAAAAGCAGAAAAATCTGCATTAAGCGAACGACAGCGTGTAAGTGTTGTGAAACGGTACAGCCATATTGGTGCCGGGAACCGGTATCAGGAATACCTGAAGGAATCAGTAAAAAAACTTCCTGAAAGTGCAGCCCTTACGGCGCTGTATACCGAATGTCTCATAAATCGCGGCAGATATTCCGAAGCTTTACCCTATGCGCAAAGATTGAAGAATACTTCATACGAAAGCATTTATGCACAGCTTCTGCTGCTTGATACTGATACAGAAAAAGCCTTTCAAAACAGCAGCTATATCGGTATATATGAGGAAGCCTACCGCATGACTGGTGATAGTCGCTGGCTGAAAAACGCTGCTGTTCTGACAGTCCGAGACGGTGACGTTGCCAAAGCAGTGAGCTTCACTCCCAAACGGGTAACCGCTCAGGATGATCCCTATTTTTGGGCACTGCTTAATTACTATGCAGGCCGCTATGGACAGTGTGCCGGATTGTGTCAGATTGCCTTTGATACCGAGTATAAAACAAAAGCCCAGATTCTCTGTTCTGATGCATACATTATGATGGGTGAAATTGAACAGGCACGATTGTATTGGGAAACCTCCATTCAGCAATGTCACCGAATGAATATTGCAGCACCAAAAGAAATGTACAAAAACTTATCCCGATACTACGTAAAAGCAGGTAATTTTGGTGCTGCCAAGGAAACATTATTTGCCATGGTTACTGCATATCCAGACTATGCAGCCGGCCTTGCAGATTATGGAAATTTTGCTTTACTGACACAGCAAACGGCTACCCCACCAGGAGCATACACCAGCACACTCCAATCACATGGACTTGAAACGCTTTTGCTGCAGAATACAAACTCATTACCGACTATTCCTGTATCTGATGCCCTGTATCGCATACACACTGCACTCACGAACAATTCTTTTGATGATGACCGGCTTTTAATCGCATATACACGCCTTAACTGGCAGGAATCCGGATTTACCGAAGATGAATGTAAAAGTGATATCTGGCGCATTCTTGAAGAAAACCGGGAGAATGAAAAAAGATATGCCTTATTAACCCGATTTGCCATCTGCTGGTTCCTGCGTCATCATCAGGAACCCACCGCTTTATCACTGTTTGCTGATTACTGTGCAGCCAAATACGGGACAAACAATCTTGAACATATGGCATCTTCTCTTGCCGACTGGGAATGTGAAATAGCAGCGTATTTTGAATTGCGTCAGAATAATATTGTCGTAGCTCAGGAATTGTACGAAAACTATCTGTTTAACAGGAAAAACAGCGGCAATTCACGTATAAGCTTGAATTTAGGTGCGTTATATCAGGCCGTTAACCGGCCCAATGATGCATTAAATCTGTACAGCACCATTGCAGGACTTGAAACGAATCAGAATATTCTTTCAGAGGTGCATTACCGTATTGCGGGTATACAAAGCGATCGCGGTGATAAAAACAGTGCACTGACATCCGTACAATATAGTCTTCAGCTGAATCCTGAAAATTACCGTGCCCGTATGTTATACAGTCTTCTTAATAACTGACGTACAATCTGACTTCCTTACAGATTTCAGCCATAAAAAAAAGGCTATGTCCGTAAAAAGTGTTGCTTATAGTCACCCTGAACTAGTTTCAGGGTCTCATCAAAACTCCACAAATCTATCGGATTGCCAGTACATGCAAAACCGCTCTAAATGACGTTACAACTGTTGAGTTTTGCATCAGCAAAACTCAGTAAGGTTGTGTTGCATCATGC
>JAZLJW010000218.1:0-2122 GCA_045597345.1 Treponemataceae bacterium | reverse complement strand
CAGAACCGGATGCAGCATTTTTACAGAGCAGGGTAAGACCCTTCGACCTGCTTAACGAAAAACTCTACAGAGTTGAGATTTACAGTGCTCCGAAGGCTGTATATCTGTTCATGGATATTCACCATATTATTTATGACGGTCTTTCAAATGCTGTTCTGATGAATGATATCCTGGCAGCTTATGATGGTAAGTCTGTTGAAGCAGAAAAGATAACAGCTTACGACTTTGCCCTTCACGAAAAGGAAATCTTTGCCAGTGAAGCATTTACTAAGGCAGAAGCACGCTTCGATTCACTTGTCGGTGATGCTTCAGTTGTTAATTATCCTGCATCTGCAAATACTGACGGTAAGCCTACAGGCACTGTTATAGCCTCTGTATCTGCTGATATAGTTGACAGTTTCTGTAAGAAAAACTCAGTTACAGCCAACAGCTTCATGCAGGCAGCCTTTGCTGAAACTCTGCACAGAATTACCAGAGAAGAAAATCCTCTATATGTAACCATCAGCAACGGCCGTCTCGACGGTGCCGACCTTGAACGCAGCATGGGCATGTTCGTCACAACTCTTCCGGTTGTGCTAAAAAGCCGACAGCCATCGGCCACCAGCTCCCAGCCGAGAGAAGGCAGTCATCAGCTCGAAGCTGGAAAGCTTGATATTAACAATTTTAATAATGCCAACAAACTAAGCAACGCCAACCATGCCAACCAAGCCAACTCTGCCAACAGCTTCGAAAGCCTACAGACGCACGCTGAGCAATCAGTCTCCGATTACGTAAAATCAATCCATGCCCAGCTTCAGGAAAGCTATGCCAGCGATTTCTATCCGTATACACGAATCGTAGAGCGCCACGGACTGCATGCAGGTATCATGTTTGCATATCAGGGCGGTATCTTTGAAAGCGGTGATTTCACTGCTGACGGTATTGAAACAGTAAATCTGAAGCTTGATACAGTGAAGTTCCCTCTGATGATTACTGTTTATCCGCAGAACGGTAAATATATTATTTCCGCTGAATACGATGGAAATATTTACAGCGAAAAGGATATTCAGACTCTTGTAACAGCTATTGAAAACATAGCTGTATGTATGACATCTGCTTCCATGCTGAAAGATTGCAGACTGGTATCCGAAGAACAGGAAATGGCTGTTCTTTCACTGGCTAACGGTGAAAAGCTTGAATACGATAAATCAGAAACAATCGTTTCCATCTGTCGAAACCGTGCCAAGGCAACGCCTGATGCAACAGGCGTTGTATACAATGGCAACAGTTTCACTTATAAGTACATTGATGAAATCTCCGACCGACTGGCTGTATATTTGAAGGAAACCTGCGGTATAAGCCTCGGTGACATTGTCGGTGTAATGATTCACCGTTCCGAACTGATGGTAATTTACCCGCTGGCTATTATGAAGGCTGGTGCAGCATATATGCCGCTGGATACAGCATTCCCTGGTGACAGACTGGAATTCATGTGCAATGATGCAGGTCTTAAGGTAATTCTTAGTGAAAACGGCCTGGTAAAAGAAAAACTGCCTGGATTCAGCGGCACTGTATTTGAAAGCAGCGAACTGTCTGATCTGAAAAAAGCTACAAAGAAGCAGGTTGCCGAACTGCCTGCAGTAAAGCCTGATGATCGTATGGTAATTCTGTTCACATCGGGTTCGACTGGCACTCCAAAGGCTGTTGAACTTGAACATCACGGTATTGTAAACTACTGCCACTGGTATGCGGCCGAGTTCGCACTTACTCCTGAGGATAATATTGCCGGCTATGCAAACTTCGGTTTCGACGCTCATATGATAGATATCTATCCGAGTATCCTGTCCGGTGCCGTCATCCATATTCTTTCAGATGAAGTCCGCAGGGAAATCATAGCTCTGAATGATTATTTCGAAGCCAACCACATAACTGTAGCATTCCTGACAACCCAGATTGGCTGTATAATCAAGGATATGAACCATTCTCTGAGAGTATTGAGCACTGGTGGCGAAAAGATGCCGACCTGCAAAAATCCAGGTTACCGGTTCCTTAATGTCTATGGCCCGACAGAATGCTCGCTTTTCTCTACATATTACGATATTGAAGGTGAAACAGACGGTTACTGTATCGGCAGACCTCTTGC
>JAZLJW010000217.1:0-15918 GCA_045597345.1 Treponemataceae bacterium | reverse complement strand
AATGGATAAGGTTGCTGAAAAAGAATACGAAGACCCTTTTAAGGGTAGCAAGTAATACCAACGGCCTTTTAAGGGCCAGCGGGTGATAAGTTGCAATAGGCTTGAACGTAAGTGAAAGCTTGGGACTTAAGTCTCAGCTTGAGGCCCTAGCCTTATAGGCTAAGTGCAAACCACCCCTTTGAGGGGTGGTTATGATTTACGCTGAACGGTTTGCATTAATGGCCTTCCTTCTTCCCAGAAGGGAAATCTTTTCTTGACAGCTTTTCCTAGTATCATTTAATATTCGACCGTAACTAAAAAGTATTTGTTCTGCTCACTTCTTTTTCCCGCATGGTACTATTAGCTGTCATTTACATAAAAAACGGTCGTTGGACTTGCTAATTACGTTTGGGCTGGTAACAGCTTCATACGTCTCACTTCACTGTCAGTATTTGATAGAGTTACAGAAAACCGAAAAGGATGTTTTTGTATGAGAAAAAGAATACTGACACATTCTCTGAAGACAATAGAGTACTTTCTTTTATTGGTTATTGTTCTGGCAATTTGGGGCATTGCGGGTGCAAAAGGTAATTTGAATCCGGTAATAATGCCGACTCTGCCAAAAATTGTGAAAACGTTTACAGGACTGTTAACTGGTGGAGAATTGCTAACCCACTGCCGGATCAGTCTGGTGCGGGTTCTTTCCGGTTATGCTGTTTCTGCAGTTGCAGGAATTGTTCTGGGCATTTTGATTGGGCTTTCAACCCATCTTGAACGAATTACAAAACTCCTTATTCAGATTATCAAACCTATTCCGCCAATTGCATGGATTCCACTGGTAATTCTTTGGTTTGGAATCGGAGAATCGGGAAAGATTTATCTCATTTTCCTTGGTGGCTTCTTTACCATTCTTATAAACGTCATTGACGGAATTCATCAGACAGATAAAAAACTGGCAGAAGTTTCAAAGATACTTGAGACACCCTTTTTAAAGCACATTTTTTTGATGGTTATTCCAGGTGCAGCTCCAAATATTTTTACCGGATTGAGGACAGGGCTTACTTCCTGCTGGATGTGTGTTGTTGCAGCCGAACTTGTTTCAAGTACAACCGGATTGGGTTATATGATAATGAATGCAAGACAATACGGAAAAACTGATGTCGTTATTGTTGGTATGCTGGTAATCGGACTTATTGGTAAAGTGATGGATTCATTTCTCCATTTTCTTGAAAAGAAAACAATCCGGTGGGCGTAAGGAGATTCTGCATGGAATTTTTTCAAAATGACTCACCTGTAACAATTGAAATTCGTGGCGTAAGTAAGAGTTTTAGAACTGGAGAATCAGTTCTGGACGTATTGGATAACATAAACCTGGAAATACGGAAAGGTGAAATAGTCTGTATAGTTGGAGCTTCCGGTTGCGGAAAATCAACGTTACTGCGTTCAATAGCAGGTCTTGATTGCAATCATGAAGGGGAAATCCTCTTTGAAGGAAAAGAGGTAACAAAAGTCGATAAACGCTGCGGCATGGTTTTTCAGGAGCACAGACTTTTTCCATGGTTAACAGTAGAACAGAATATTGCCTATGCCCTGAATGGAAATGAAAAAAGTGAAAAAAAAGAAAAAGTAAAGAAGTGCATCGAATTGGTAAAGCTTGCTGGCTTTGAAAAGGCGTATCCAAAGCAGCTTTCGGGTGGTATGGCTCAAAGAGCAGGAATAGCGCGTGCTTTGGTGAACAATCCTCCGGTGCTGCTGCTTGATGAGCCTTTTGGTGCACTGGATACCTTTACAAAAATCACTATGCAGAAAGAGCTTAAACGGATTCTGAAAGAAGAAGGATCCACTATGGTTCTTGTTACTCATGATATTGAGGAAGCTGTTTTTCTGGCAAATAGAGTTGTAGTACTTTCCTCAAGACCTGGAAAAATAAAGAGTATTGTTCCTGTTGATTTACCTGAGCCAAGAAACAGGAACAGTGTAGAATTTCTGGATATTAAGAAAACGATTTATAACCAGTTTTTTGAAGACGATGAGTTTCACGCAGAATAAAGAAACAGCATGGTAATTTTGCTTCGCTGGCTGTAAAACTGCGCTTTCGTATGCAGGCGCTGCCGCAGGGGCTTAAATAGGAGTATTTCATGAAAAAAGGAATAATTGCTCTATTGGTTTCAGCTGCCATTATTTTTGGCATGACTGGATGTGAAAAGAAAGATTCGGCACAGAAGACTGTCCGCATAGCAATTCAGCCATCAGCAGCTTTTACACCGCTGTACGTTGCACGGGAAAAGGGATGGATTGAAGAAGCTCTTGCAAAAAATCAGGTAACCGTAGTTTGGAATGATTTTGAGTCAGGTCCACCAATGAATGAATCACTTGCTGCAGGCAAAAGCGATATTGGCGTTATTGGAGATGTTCCATCTGTATCTTCCATTGCTGCAGGACAGAAAAATGAAATTGTCGGCGTACCTGCCAATGGCCCTGATGCATATGCTATTCTTGTATCTGCTGGCAATGAAACAATTACAACTGTTCAGGATTTAAAAGGGAAAAAAGTAGGAACCGTTATTGGTTCAACCGGGCATAATCTTATCAAAAAAATTACAGAGAAAAATGGCTATGTCCTTTCAGATATTAATCTGATTAACATCAATGCCGGTGACGCTGCTGCTGTCCTTTCTACGAATAGTGTTGATGCAGTAGTAATCTGGGAACCGAATGTAACCAGACTTGTAGACAGTGGCGTTGCTAAGATTCTTGCATACGGATCTGAAACTACACTGCGTGGAACAAATACTTTTATTGCAAGAAAGGATTACACCACCGCCAATCCTGAAGTTATTTCAGTGATTCTTGAACAGTATGCACGTGCAGTAAAAGAATTGCCGAATCTGGATGCTGAAACCTTGAATACGGTTGCTGAAAAACTCGGACTTGAAGGAAATCAGCTTAAGAAAGTACTTACAAAATATAATTTTGCGGTAACTGTTGATGAGATAGATGCAGCTGCACTGCAGGATACTATTGAATTCCTTGTTTCTATTGGAGTTCTTGATAAGGCATATGATGTACATGCATATGTCAACAATTCATATTTTGACAATTCACAAGCAGCTTCTTTCCTGAAATAAGGGAACGGCGGTGATTGCGGGAAGGCTATTACGGTTATATCATGGAACCATGCAGAAAACCCGACCGCTGACTGCCATCCTATGGGATGTAGAAAATGTAGCCCCCAAGGAAATTGGGGGCATTATTGATAAAATCGAAGAAGATTACCGCATTACCTATGCTCAGGCCTTTGCTGACTGGTCGCTGCCTAAAACGGGCCGTAAGGCGGGGGACCTGGCACGCCATAATTTTGAGATGATTCACACGCCGCATATCAAGGGGCTAAAAAACAGTGCAGATATCAGTATGGTTGCACATGGTCTTGGCATTATGCGGAATTATCCACATATTACTAACTTCATCATCATTACTGGGGATGCGGATTTTCGTCCGCTGTTGCTGGAACTGAAACGTGAAGGTAAAACCATCAGCATAATCTGTGACGCTAAGAATGCGGCCACTGATCTGGTAGCCATGGCAGACGAATTCATTGATTACCGCGATATTATCGAAAGCAGTATTCCGGTTGAAAAGGATGAATCCACCGGCGGAGATGATGTTGATGAGCCCGATGAAGACCTGACCCGTCAGGCAGCATTCAGCCTGCTGGAAGAAGCCATCAGCAGCCTGATGAAAGAAAACAAATCCACCTATGTAAACTCCGGTGGCGCCAAAACAAAGATGAAGCTGCTGAATTCCGGGTTTGATGAGCAGAAACTGGGATTCGGTTCCTGGTCGTCATTCATTAAGGCTGCCCAGCAGCAGTCGGCAGTACGGACTGCTCCGGATAACAATTCCCGGCTGACCGTAGATGGAGGTGCCAGCGGCACACCAAAAGTGTTTCAGGTGCTTTGTGATGAAATCAAGGCCTGTAAAAAAGACTGGGATTCTGAAGGCTATGTTAACTTTTCACAGGTGGCTCCCCGGGTAAACTGCCGGGCTTATGGCTATCGTCATTTTAAGAAATTGGCTTTGGAAGCAGAAAAGCGCGATCTGGTAAAAGTGCATTCCCAGGGACCAGACTGGCTTATAAAATTACTGTAGGGTTATAAGGATTGAGGAGGGGTAATGAACACTCAGCAATGGGACATTTTCAGGGCATTCAGAGACACATTCAAAGAGCAGATTGTCTCCTGGAGCAGTGACACTGACCTGATGAAGCTGCTGCAGGATCTGCAGGGAAAAACTGCGGCCGTTGACAAAGTTCCATCCTATCCGCTTCAAACGCCCATTGTGTACAATAGCAGCCTTGACCAGGTAACTGCTGCCACTGAACTGAAGGTCATTGTCACTGGCGATAATCCTGGAAAAGACGAGCAGCTGGCGGCTAACCGGAAATATCTGGTAGGCTTAAGCGGTAAGGTTGCCAATACCTGGTTTTCCAATCATCCGGAACTGGGCATAGATTTCCGGGCCAATACCATTATCCTGAATAAAACACCGGTTCACTCAGCAAAGACTAAAGAACTGAATGCCATGAGTAAATTAGGGGGGGCGCAGGTAGCAGCATTAATTCTGGAAACGCAGCTGTGGATGGCCCGACAGACGGCAAAGCTGCATGCAGATTTATGTGCTGCTGCAAATTCTGAAACAGAAAAACCGCTTCTCTGGTTGGTAGGCTATGCCGAGCTGAAAGGGAAAGGTGTATTCATTCCATATCGCGACGTACTTTCATCATTCTATACTTTGGATCCGGCAGGAATTCCGGCCAGTCCGTACGTCGGCGTCTATCAACATTTTTCCATGAACCGCTTTTTCATTGATGTGAAAGATACTTCTGATCCCACTAAAAGTCTGCAGGAAAATCTGACGGCAACCGGCTTGCTGCATCGGAACGAAATCCTGGCTTTTTAAAAAGACACCAAACCGAAATTCTCCACCCTTTGCGACTGTTAGTTGATAAAGTAAACTAACTGTATCATGCTACTGTCCCCGGTTGTTGCACTCAACCGGGCATTAAGTCTGCTGTAGCCGTCTATGCAGCGGATTTTGCAGTACGTGATATTTTAAAGGAGAATTCATGAAAGTTACTAAAATGGCATGGGCAGTTGCACTGCTGCTGTCATGCTCACTTCTTGCTTCCTGTGCTTCTGCTCCAAAAGAAAGCAAAGCTGCAGCTACCGGCAAAATCATCGAAAGCTATATCCGCACCTGGCCCATTGGTTCTACCGTTGAAGAACAGCGTGCCAACAACAGACACTGGTCTGCTGATGATATTAAGGGTGATCTGCTGACTCAGCTGATTATTTCATTTGCCCACGTAAATGGAGAAACAGCAGAAATTTCGTTCCCTGATGTAGAATCTGAAATTACTCCGTTCCCTGAACTGTGGACAGAAGCAGCAAAAATCCAGAAAAAGTACCCAGACCTTAAGCTGGTTGTTTCCATCGGTGGATGGGGAGCTGACGGCTTTAGCCAGGTATCGGCTGACGACGGGCTTCGCGCACAGTTTGTAGCAAATATTGTGGAGCTGGTTAAAGAAAAGAAGATTGACGGTATCGACATTGACTGGGAGTATCCGGTTGGTCCGGACTGGGGCCAGGAAATTACTTCCAGCCCTGATGACGGTAAAAACTTCCTTAAGCTGCTGGCTCAGATTCGTGTTGCCTTTGACATGCTGGGGCGCGAAACGGGTAAAACCTACAGCCTTTCTTGTGCTGTTCCTGCTTCTGCCTGGTATCCCCAGAAGATTGATGTGGTAGCCGTAAGCCAGCTGGTAGATGTTCTTAAGCTGATGACGTATGACTACTATGGCTCTTGGAGCGCAACAACCGGTCATCATGCCAACATTTTTGTTAACCCGGCTGACCCTGCATGGGGTGGCTGGTCAACTGCCCAGACTGTTGATATGTATCTGAACGCTGGCGTACCGGCTGATAAGCTGGTTGTTGGTGTAGCTTTCTACGGCTGCGCCTGGAGCGGTGTTGCCGCCGGTGATACCAATGGTCTGTTCCAGCCCTTTACCAGCGGTGCCTATCCTGACGGTGTAAGCTGGCCACTGGCTAAGGAACTGCTGAACAGCGGGGAATACACCCGGTACTGGGATGATGTGGCACAGACTGCCTGGATGTACAACGGTGATACCTTTGTAAGTTATACCGACGCAGAAGAAATTGCCGTTATCCGTAACTACGTAGAAGAAAAAGGTCTTGCAGGTTTTATGATCTGGGAATACGGACACGACCCGGACGGTGAACTGCTGGAACTTCTTTCAAAATAAGTGCATTGAAGCACCGATAAAATATAAAACACACGAGAGTTTTGGAGCTGTCTGGTTTTGGGGCCAGACAGCTTTTTTTAACGCGTTATATTCGGTACACTAGGGACATGAAAGAGTACAAACAGTTCCATACCGAAAACAACATTTTTAACACTCAAACTAAAGTGTATTTTGGCCATAGTGATGTACATGCGGTTATGCATATTCATCAGCTGCTTCTCCTTACCAGTCAGATTGCTGTAGAAGATTATGATGTTCGTGGCATAGGTTTTGAAGTTTTGCAGCAGAATGACATTGGATTATTACTTTCCCGCTTAAGCTGCAAGATAGATCGGTTACCAAAGGATAATGAAGAAATTACCGTTCGTACCTGGGAAGAACCACCTAAAGGCTTACAGCTTTCCCGTCGGTTTGAAATCACTTCCACTGTTACAGGCGAACATCTTTTAGGCATGGATAGTCTTTGGCTCATTGTACAACCAGAAAGCCGCCGCATTCTTAAGCCTTCTCAGTTTACCCTGCGTCCAACTCCTACCTACAGCGAGCCATTTGATGGTACTGCTCCAAGTAAATTCAGTATCCCGGAAGATACACAATTGCTTGCAGAGCGTACTATTTATCTCAGCGATCTTGATGCTAACGGGCACACCAACAACAGCCGCTATGCAGCCTTTGCTCTGGATCATGTTCCCCCAGAATACCAGAACAAAGCATTCACCGGTTTCCGCATTAACTACAGTAAAGAAGCAAAATTAGGCGATACCATCAAGATTTTTGGTGCCTTTGATGACCAGCAGCAGAAGTTCTGGATCAGTGCACGTCACGAAAGCGGTGAAACGTGTTTTGATGCAGAATTTACGTGGTGAGGTGTACTTTTTCGCGCTCTCTGGCGCTCTCTGCGTCGTCTTTCGTTTTTTTCTCGTTGCCGTTTTGCAAAAATCTTAGTAATTTAATGGAAACTTACTTATTACTTCGAGGTGTTTGCATATGGCAACAAGACAGTTTCAGACAGAAGTATCGCAGCTTCTGAAACTTATTATCCACTCTCTGTATTCAAACAAAGACATCTTCGTTCGCGAAATCGTTTCCAACGCATCAGATGCTCTGGACAAACTGAAATATCTGACCGTTTCTGATGACAACTACAAATCAGTTGCGTTTGACCCCAGAATCGACATCATGTTCGATGAAAACGAGAAAACCCTGACCATTCAGGATAGCGGTATCGGTATGAACGCCGAAGACCTGGACAACAATCTGGGTACCATTGCCCGTTCCGGCACCAAGGCATTCCTTGAAAAACTGGAAACCGAAGCTAAAAAAGACAGCGCTCTTATCGGCCAGTTTGGTGTTGGTTTCTACTCAGCTTTCATGGCTGCCAAAAAAATCGATGTTATTACCCGCAAAGCCGGTGAAGACAAACTGTACCGCTGGTCATCAGAAGGCACCAGCAGCTACGACGTAGATGAACTGACAGCTACCGATGCACAGGCTGTAAAATACGGCTTTGATAAGCCGGAAACCCACGGTTCTGCCATTGTTATGTATCTGAATGACGATGATAAAGCCTATGCCTCACGCTGGAAGCTGGAAGAACTGATCAAACGCTACAGCGATCACATTGCATTCCCTATTTACCTGCACTACGAACAGAAAAGCTACGACGATAAAGGCGAAGTAACCGGCACCGAAAACAAGTGCGATAAAATCAACAGTGCTTCAGCCTTGTGGAAACGCAGTAAAAGCGAACTGAAGGCAGAAGACTACAACGACTTCTACAAGACCTTGAGCCATGATGGTACTGACCCACTTATGTACGTACACACTCATGCAGAAGGTACCCAGGAATACACCACTCTGTTCTATGTTCCTGAAACTGCACCATTCGACATGTACAATGCTGACTATAAATCAGGCGTAAAACTGTACGTAAAACGCGTGTTCATCACCGATGATGACCGTGAACTGCTGCCGTCATACCTGCGTTTTGTTCGTGGTATCATCGACTCAGAAGACCTGCCACTGAACGTTTCCCGTGAAATTCTGCAGCAGAACCGCATTCTTTCAAGCATCAAGTCTTCTTCTGTAAAGAAACTGCTGTCTGAATTCAAGAAAATGGCAGAAGCTGCAGACAAGGCAGTAAAAGCTGCCAAAGATGCCGGAACTGACGAACTGAGTGAAGACAACAAGAAGAAAGTTGAAAAATGGGCACGCTTTGTAAGCCAGTTCAACCGTCCGATGAAGGAAGGTCTGTACTCAGACTATGAAAACCGCGAAACCATCATGGAAATCGTACGTTTCAAGAGTACTGATGAAAGCGGTATGGGCGATGACAAATGGACCAGCTTTGCTGACTATGTTCAGCGTATGAAGCCGGAACAGAAGGCCATTTACTACATTACCGGCAGCGACGAGGCTCAGCTCCGCCGTTCTCCACTGCTTGAAGCGTATAAAAACAAGGGCTTTGAAGTGCTGATTATGGCAGATGACATTGATGACATTGTTATCGGTGGCGTAGGCAAATACAAAGACTTTGACCTGAAAGACGTAAAAAGTGCCAACAGTGATGAAGAACTGGGTGTAGACAATGCAGAAGCAGAAAAGAAAGAAGAAGCCTTCAAACCGGTTGTAGAAAAACTGAAGACTGCTCTGGGAGAAAAAGTAAAAGACGTCGTTCTTTCAAAACGTCTGACCGATTCTCCTTCATGTATCGTTGTTGACGAAAACGATCCAAGTTTCCAGATGATCCGCATGATGAAAGCCATGGGCCAGGATATGGGACAGGAGTTCAAGCCGATTCTCGAAGTTAACGGTGATCACGCTCTGGTAGCCGGCATCAAGGACTGTACCGACGATTCTTACGTAGAAGACGTAGCCAACGTTCTGCTGTATCAGGCTCTGCTGGTAGATGGCGGCGAGATTAAAGATCCTGCCGACTTTGTACAGCGCATGAACCGCCTGCTGACAAAAGCTTAAATGGAAAAAAGCACTTCTGAGGAAGTGCTTTTTTCCAATAAACAGGCCCCAAGCACACCAACGCGAGCTGGCGCAGCGTTGTCTGAAAAGGCTGCCGTTCCATAAGGAGTGGCAGCCTTTTTTTGTATCGCGTCATGCTGAACTTGTTTCAGCATCTGGAATCCCGAAACAAGTCCGGGATGATGGAGAAAAATTAATGCGCAACTGAATTTTCAGCAGAATTTTTTGAAAGCAGGTAAACACAATATTGATTCATGCTGACACCCTCTTTTTTTGAATCTTCTGCCAAAGTTTTGTGCAGGCTCTTCGGAAGACGGAGCTTGAACTGACCGGAATAAGAATCAAGATTTTCCGGTTCATTTATTTGGATATTCTGGGCGATTGCAGATTTTAACCATTCTCTCTTAGCATCCTCCGCATTTGCTGCCACTGATTCGATTGTTTCACCACATGTTATACAACCTGGTAATTCTGGATATGAAGCAACAAAACCTGACTCCTCGGTATCAGGAATAATTTCAAGTTTGTAAGGTAATTTCATGTATTCTTCTAAGGTTTTCATTATTCTGCCTCCTCATTCTGATTTGCGGTCTCAGATTCAACGACATCTTTAACCATCCGCACATAGACAACTTTTATAGGTTCATGTTTCGGGATAGTAATAGGATTGCAACCGTCTTTCCTGAATGTATAATGACTACTTCCACCGGATGGTGCTGTCATTGTATAACCATATTCTTCAAGAATTTTGCGCAATTCCGAGAATCTCATATCTTTGTTCAGGTTTTTAATTTTTTGAAGAAGTTTTTCCCATTGAGCCATATCTATACATAATATACATGGTGTTATATATGGTGTCAATTTTTTGCATTTGTAATAATTATGAAAACGAACGACTTGCAGTTAGAAGGATTAAGATTCATACTTTTCAGATAGAGTCATAAAAATCGGAGTGAAAAGTGTCAGAAGAAATAAGTTGGTTTCCAACATTAGAAGAATACAATCCAAATATTTCAAAAGAAAAGTGGCTGGATATCCTTGACGACCGGAATCTGACAACAGAACAAAATCTTCATATTTTAGCTTGCATGTACAATATTGGCGGAGAGGCAACTTGTACTCAACTTGCTCAAAAATACGGCGATACAAAAAATACATATAACAGCGGTTCTTCAAATTATGCAAAGCGGATAGTAAAAGTAAAAATATGTGATGAGCCGCCGTTGAGAGAAAATGATGATAGCCGATGGTGGCCAGTTCTTTATGTTGGACATAATGCAGATTCGGAAACTCCAGGTAGTTATGTGTGGAAGCTTCGCGATGAATTAAAAGCCGCATGTCAGGAATACGGAATTGAGAAATGGTTGAATGTTGCTATGAATGTTATGGAAGAAAACAACTTTGATTCAAAAAGAATCTGGAAACTATCTCACGGGATATCAGACTTCTCAGATGAAAATATCGATTATTATCTAAGTGAAAGAATGGTTTGTGTCCACAAAGAAACCAAAGCAAAAGGGGTTAGTTTACTATCTCAAGGGAAAGCATTCACTGATGAAGCAAAAACGGGAGATTTGTTTTATTTATGTAGAGGAAATAAACAAATTCTTCTTCTCGGGGAATTCATATCAAATGAAATTGAGTATGATGAAGATGGTTGGGCTTACCGTAAATACAGAAAATTATATGATTCTGTAAAGGAAGGCAGTTATGAAGGTCCCAGCAAATGGTGGACTCCAAACAATAATTCAACATTTATAGAAATAAAAAAAACTGATTATTCAGATTTTGAAGAACTAATTTTGATACCTTTCTTTGGTATCAACTTGCAGAAATTAAATATTGAATCTGGAGAAAATATAATGAACGAAAATCTTGAAAAGTATAAGGGTCTTTTGATTGCAAACAAAAACATTATTCTTCATGGTGCTCCAGGAACAGGAAAAACATATCTTGCAAAGCAGATTGCAGAAGCTATGGGATGTTCAAAAGATGAAATTGGGTTTTGCCAGTTTCATCCTAGTTATGATTATACTGACTTTGTTGAGGGATTGAGACCAACTAAGAATAATGGATTTGAAAGAAAAGATGGAACTTTCAAAACGTTCTGTAAAAAGGCTTTGCGAAATTTAATTGATAGTAAAAAAACTGCAGAAGAGCGAAGTCAAGAAAAATCAATAGAAGAACAAATATCTTCATTTATTTCAGACTCTGTTGATAATGAAATTGAATATGAGCTTTTAGGAAGAAAAACAAAGTTCACGATTACAAATTATGATGAAAAAAAGATTTATATTTCTGCAGCTAATAAGATTGCAAAGGAAATTGAAGTAAAAATATCTGATTTAGTAGAGATTTTATCTTCAAAAAAAAATTTTGGACAAGCAAAGGAAATTGCAAAATTTTTTAATCATCCAAATTATGGTTATCAGTCTGATAGCTATGTTTTTGCACTCTATAAACAATTAATTTCAGTTATTTCTGATAAGAAATCAGATAGTATAGAAAGTAGGGTTGAAAAGAAAACTTTTGTATTCATCATTGATGAAATCAACCGTGGTGAACTTTCTAAAATCTTTGGAGAACTTTTCTTCTCTATTGATCCAGGTTATCGCGGAGAAGAAGGTCGAGTAAATACACAATATCAAAATCTAATTGAAGATGATTTATTCACTGATGGTTTCTATATTCCAGAAAATGTTTACATTATTGGAACTATGAATGACATTGACCGTTCTGTAGAAAGTATGGATTTTGCAATGCGGCGTAGATTTACTTTCGTTGAAGTCACTGCTGAAGAAAGTGCAGAAAATATGAAGATTACAGGTGAAGCTCTTCAAAAAATGAATTCAATCAACCAAATAATATCAAAGATGCCTGAGCTTGGAAAATCCTATTGCATTGGAGCAGCTTATTTTAAGAATGCAGAAGATTTACAGAAATTGTGGGACCTAAAAATCAGTTCACTTGTTTATGAATATCTTCGTGGAATTGATAATTATTCAGATGTGCATAAAGATGGTGAAAAATTCGATGAGATAAAATCAGCTTATGAAAATCCAGATTCAGTTGTGCTAGATAAATGAGTAAACTGGTAGTTATTGATAATTCAACAAAAAGAATTCCTTTTAAAGAAAATAAATCTGATTTACAAAATCTCCGTCTTATTGCCAACAAAACCATCGGTGATTTGCAGACTGAATCAAGCATTCTTGTATTTCCTCCCAAGGTGGAAGAAACAGATGACCAAATAAAAGATTCTGTAATTTTTAATCTTAAAGAGGGAGAAGATTCTTTTTCTCTTGAAACTGGGAATATCATGGGCTTTATTGGTCGTAATGATACTGAATTGAATATTTGTTCCCGATTTACTCATAGAGTTGATGGAAACCTATCAGAAAAAAACGATTTCTTTCTTCACTATATGCTGGAAAAAGTATGTCATGTAAATCTGACAAATCTCAAATCAACAAGTACACCAGATAGAATATTTGATTTTTTGCCATTTCTGTTTCCTCAATATCTGGCTGCTGCTTTAAGACAGGGATTGTATAAGGAATATCAGACAAAAGAATATAATGATTCTAATATTCGTGGTGTCATTGATGTAAATCGTCATATACGATTCAATATTCCTGCAAACGGAAAAATTGCATACCAAACCCGAGAATACAGTTTTGATAACCCGGTTACAGAACTGGTTCGACATACAATCGAATACATTAGATTGGATGATACCTTCAAACATATCCTTACGAGCAATGAAGAAACAAAGGATGCGGTAGCAAAGATAGATAATGCAACTCTTCTCTATAATCGCATGGAACGGAACAGGATTCTTTCAAAAACTTCAAGACCTATAAAATCACCATATTTCTATAAATATCGTGACTTACAAAAAATATGCAGAATGATTCTTCTTCGTGAAAAAATTAAATACGATTCTTCTGCAAATAAGATTTATGGAATTCTTTTTGATGGTGCTTGGTTATGGGAAGAATATTTGGCAACAATGCTAAAAGAAAAAGGGTTTGTGCATCCAGAAAATAAGAAGCGAAGCGGCGGTTTTAGTCCTTTTGTTGGTACGCCAATCGGTCGTTTTTATCCGGATTTTTACAAACCAAAAACAGGATCAAACCTATCTGATGCATTAGCTGATGTAATTCTTGATGCAAAATACAAGAATTTCGATGAACACAATCCTCCTGCGGATGATATCGCACAGATGATTTCGTATATTCATGTTATGGATGCAAGGAAGGGGGCTTTTATATATCCTTCACGAGATAAATATAAGAGCTACCCTGAATTGATAATAAAAGCATTTGCAGGACAAACGGCGCAAATGATGAAAATTCCATTCTACATTCCCCAAGAAGTGGATAATTATTCATTATTTAAACAGGAAATTGAATGGTCGGAAAGAAATAGTTTTAGCAACAACTGAACCAATCATCCCGAAACAAGTTCGGGATGATGAAATACCGTTTTATATGAAGAAGTGAATGTCCCTGCGTTCAGCCATGCCCAGTTTGTTGGCGGTAATAAAGGTACCGAACATCATGGTCAGGGCGTCAATGGCGCAGGCGAAAGAACCAAGAATTGGTGCAATAGGTCTGATAAGCAGATATCCTGCCTCAAAACCACGGCCATACAGCGCGCACATAACCATCAAAGCGGTGTATGCACCACCTGTTGGAAGACCTCCGAGAAACAGACTGCAGAAGCAGGAAACTCCAGCAATCCATAAAATATCGTTGAATGCCACACCCAGTGAAGAATATGACCGTAAGATAATGATGAAGGTAATGCTGGTTACTAATGCAGTACCGCCTCGGGCAAAGATACTGAACAGTGGCAGTGTAAAGTTACCGCAGCGACGGCGAACCCCCAGGCTCTCTTTTGTAGGACGGGTTGCTACAGCAAGTGAAAGGTTTGTATCGCCACTAAAGAATGCAGTAATAAGTGGTGCTATACCGGCATACAGTACACGGTAAGGATTTCTTTCCTTGCAGATGATGCGGGTCAGCAGGGGATAAATCACCAGTCCGATAATGGCAAGATTAACAGCAAGCAGGATAAAGAGGTTGTTATACAGGCCGCTGGCGATAACCTGGAACCAGGTGATTGCCCATGTACAGGTAATGGCAATCAGTCCGACGGAAAGAATGTCAATGAAGAAACTCATGACGACAGATGAAACTGCGGCAAGGGAATCAAACAGCGTTACAGCTGGTTTACTCTGGTTCCGGTCGACAGAACAACCGATGCCTGCAAATCCTGCAAATACAATAAGGGGAAGCAAAAACACGCCATCAAGAAGGGCATCAAAACCAGACCAGGGGAACAATTTGATAAGTAAGTCAGGGATGCCAAGTGTAGCGGTCTGTGAAACCCGGTCTACAGATATTGGAATACGAGGCATTCGGACTACAAGAACTGATACCAGCCCCAACGCTGTGAACAGTAATGTGGAAAAAATAGTAATGAGGATAACTGAAATACTGGTTTTTGCCAGCATTTTGGATTCCCGCAGATAGCATACTCCAACGGTAACACTAAAAAAGAGGACAGGTACCAACAGATATCGTCCGCTGCGTATGGCAAGTTCAGTTAATACTTCAAGTATTTTTGAGTCCTGAAGCATACCGGCTGGTAAAAGAAATGCAGCTGCAATACCAAGAATGCAGCCTAAAAGATACTTAATCCATAATTTCATATGATTTTATCTTATGTGATGGGGGGGACGATGGTCAATAAAAAAGCCTGCTGTCCGCTCACTACAAGAGGCTCAGCAGGCTTTTAACCTGTCATATCTGGTTATTTTGCCAGATATTCGTTGATACCTTTTGCGGCGCGGCGGCCTTCACCCATGGCAAGGATTACGGTTGCGGCACCCAGTACGATGTCACCACCGGCCCATACGCCATCGATGGAAGTTTTTCCGGTTTCATCAACAGTGATGTGACCTTTCTTGTCGATATCAAGCCCAGGAGTGGTTTTAGCCATCAGTGGGTTAGAACCGTTACCCAGAGCTACGATTACAGCATCACAGGCAATGTCGAATTCGCTGCCGGGAATGGCAACAGGACTGCGGCGGCCTGAAGCATCAGGTTCACCCAGTTCATATTTCAGACAGGTAATACCGGTTACGTGACCGGTTTCGTCGCCATTGATTTTTACCGGGTTTTCCAGGAAACGGAAGTTAACGCCTTCTTCTTCAGCGTGGGCAACTTCTTCGCGGCGGGCAGGCATTTCGTTTCTGGTGCGGCGGTATACAATGTCTACCTGTTCTGCACCAAGGCGGTATGCCATACGGGCTGCGTCCATGGCTACGTTACCGGCACCACATACTACAACGTGTTTTGCTTCATACAGTGGGGTAGCAGCTTTTTCGCGGTCATAGGCTTTCATCAGGTTTGCACGGGTCAGGTATTCGTTGGCACTGAATACACCAATCAGGTTTTCACCTTCAATGTTCATGAATTTTGGGAGCCCGGCGCCGGTTCCGATGAATGCGGCATCGTATCCCTGTTCTTTCAGAAGCTGTGGCAGAGTTCCGGTACGTCCTACCAGGAAGTTGTTGCGGAATTCAACGCCCATAGCTTTCAGGTTTTCAATTTCTTTTGCAACGA
>JAZLJW010000216.1:0-1090 GCA_045597345.1 Treponemataceae bacterium | reverse complement strand
GACAAAACTCAGACATGGATTGACATGTTCAGACATCAGGCAGCAGAACATCCTGATTCTGTGGCTGTTGTAGATAGCCATAGCAGAATAACCTACTGCGAACTGGACAGACAGTCTGATTCTGTAGCAGCATACCTGATTAATAACGGTGTAAAAGATAATGATTTTGTAGCAATAAAGATGGGACGTGTAAAGGAATTCATAACTGCAGTTCTGGGCATCAACAAGGCCGGTGCTGCCTATGTTCCGATAGACCCGGAATATCCGGAAGACAGAATTGTCTATATGCTTGAAGACTGCGGTGCAAAACAGACACTCACAGAAGCAGTTGTGACCAGGGCTATTGCACAATTCGCTGGTGCTGAACCAGTAAACAGTGCGAAACCGGACGTTCATGCCTATATGATTTACACTTCAGGTTCAACAGGAAAGCCGAAGGGTGTTGTTATAAACCATAGGGCTGTAACTGCCTGTGCTGCATGGTATATCAGGGATTTAAAGCTTGATGTAACCAGAAAAGAACTCCATCATCCGAGCTTTTCTTTCGACGCTTCTACTATGGATATCATCTATCCTCTGGCCGCAGGTGGTGCCGTTCACATTCTCAGCGAAGAACAGAGAAAAGATATCGGTTTCATTACAGAGTATATTAAAAATAACGGAATCACCGGTATGACTCTCAGCACGGCCATGGGTATGGCTATACTGAACAATGCTGAACTTGCGCTTGATTTTGTCATGATGGGCGGTGAAAAGATGCTGCCAGTCAGAAAGACAGAAACAAGAATCATTAACGGCTACGGTCCAACAGAGTTCACTGTATGCTCATGCTATCACATTGTCAATCAGGATACTGATGCTGACATTCCGATTGGCAGACCTGTTCCTAACTCATATTCTGTTATCTGTGACAGCTACGGTAATCTTATGCCGGCTGGCATTGCCGGTGAGCTCTGTCTTGCCGGTGACCAGATTTCCGAAGGCTACTGGCACAGACCTGAACTGAATGCTGAAAAGTTTGCTCCGATATCAGCACTTGGTAACCAGCCTGTCTATAGAACCGGTGACCTTGCCAGATATAATGAAGACG
>JAZLJW010000215.1:0-4575 GCA_045597345.1 Treponemataceae bacterium | reverse complement strand
TTGATTGGAGATAGAAAGAACTTTGGCGAATCCATTGACCTAAGTGGCATGATTCTTTTCATGATCCAAGAATATTAGAGTTGGTAAATTGCCGAACATCTTTCCTGATTTATTCTTGACAGAAGTCACAACATATTAGGGTTGTCGTTCTCGTAAACCACCTCGCAGCGGTGGCCGCTGTTGTAGTAGCTGCCACCACGGTAATAGTTGTAGTAGGCGTTGAGAGCATCCCAACACCATTCACATACGTTACCTGACATATCATACAATCCATAACCGTTGGCTTTCTTCTGTGCTACGGGGTGTGTCTTATCTTCACTGTTACCGTCATACCAGCCTACTTCATCAAGATTATTACTTCCTGCGTAGGTATAGTTCTGCCCACCTTTTGCAGCGTATTTCCACTCGTACATAGTTGGTAAACGGAAACCATTTGCATTGTCATTCCGAGTTACGGTATTCCTGATTGAGTTACCGTTATGGGGTGTATAGTCCCACTTGGTTACGTCAGTTACCCCATACACTGCATATACTGGAGTTAATCCATACTTTTCACTCAGCTTATTACAGAAATAGATGGCATCATACCAGCTGACATTTTCAACAGGCAATGTATCACCTTTGAAATAGCTGGGGTTGCTGCCCATGATTTCGGTATACAGTTTCTGGGTTACTTCGGTTTTCATCATTTCCAGATTCTTGCCTGGAATTTTTACGAAGTTCTGCTGATAATAAGTCATTAGCTCCTTATTGTATGCAATCTCATACATTGCATTACTAAAAGAAAGCCCTTTCGCAATATACTTTTCAAAAACAGCAAATTCTTCTTTTTCTTTTGCCACAATACCTGCAAATTCCCGTAAATCCTGCGCCGGCGTCATGGTGCGCGGCTGAACCTTGTTCAGGCTGCTGGTCTGTGTAACCTTGCCGCTGACAGTGTTTATAACCCGGATCTTGCTGAAGTTGAACTTATACTGGCTGGGTTTATCATCGCTTTCGGCAGTTACGTTGTAGTCAATTTCAAAGTAAATGATGGGGTCGCCGCGGGTCAAAAGAGAGTTATACATATCAACATTGTTGGTGTACTCTTCAATAACGGCGTCATCAAGCTCAGTTGCCATGTTGGGGGCTTTTTTACCGCTTAAGGCTTCGTAGTTTACGATAAAGGTATCGGTATAGAGCAGGATACCATCAGAATACAGGCTTACATAGGCGTTCCAGCCGTTTTTGCTGCCTTCATATTTGCCGTAACTTACTTTCAGCTCATCACCCATGGAAGAAACCACTCTGTTACCGGTAATGCTTTTCTGGTCAGCACGGATTTCTGCAAGCAGGGCTGCATCCTGTGCTGCGGTTGCTTTCTTAACGGCTTCTGCATCCTCAAAGAACTTGCTGGTCAAGTCTTCGTAGCTTTTGAGAACCTGGTTTTCGCGGCGGGTAAGGGCGGCTTCCGTAGGCTTATCATCGCTGCCAAGTT
Source organism: Treponemataceae bacterium (assembly GCA_045597345.1). Taxonomy (GTDB): domain Bacteria; phylum Spirochaetota; class Spirochaetia; order Treponematales; family Treponemataceae; genus Treponema_I. The sequence goes on along the minus strand of JAZLJW010000215.1, from coordinate 3,098 downwards.
CAACGGTACTGTAAGACTTGGTGCGGATTCTGTTTTCTTCACTCTTTCTGTCTGCAACCATCTGGTCGTACAGTTCCTGCTGGCGGGCTTCAACTCCCTGCCTGATCTCTACCAGAGCTTTTTTCTTGCTTTCAATGACGCTGATCTGGCCAAGTACGCCCTGTTTTTCAAGCTTTAACTTGCGAACCTCTTCTGCCTTTGCAGCAGCTTCCTGTGCCATTTTGTCACGCTGGGTCTTTAATGCAATGGAGCGTTCTGCTTCAAGTTTGGCATCTTCTGCAGCACGGGCCTGTTGGGCTTTCAGTTCTTCCTGCCGCTTTCTTTCTGCATTCTGTTTTTCTACCAGCAGCGCTTTTTCTGCTTCAATGCGGTTCTTGTTCTGAACCGCATTGATGTCATTAGACGTACTCAGACTTGCAAGTTCAGCATCGTAGTCACGCATCATTTTCTGATACTGTTCTTCGTTCTGCTTTGCCAGAGCCAGCTGTTCATCAATACTGAACCCTGTAGAACCAGAAGAAAGCAGGTTTTTGGTAAGTTCATTGAGCGGCAAATCCAGTTTGGTTGCCAGTGCCAGGGTAAGCTCATCTACGGCGCCGGTAGAGCCGTACAGATATTCAGGTTCTGAATATTCTTTGGAAGTAGCTGATGCCAGCTGTTCGCCGGTAGTAAGGTCGGTATAGTCAACGCTGATAACGTAACCGGCGTTGGTTTTGCGCAGCTTGGTAAACAGCGCATACTTGGCGGTGGTAAGTTTACCGATTTCAATGGCAGAAGCTTCATCGCGGGCGGAACTTTCGCTTTCTGCCTGCAGTTTTTTAACGGCAGATTCAGATTTGGAATCTACTACGGTTTTCATGCCCAGATGTTCCTGCAGGCTGGATTTCAATTTGTCCTGAACCTGACCGGGGAGCCACACAGCTTCTTTTGGATCAAGATTTATTACATCCTGAATAAACACCTGTACCGGATTTTCGAGATAGGGATTTTTTATTTCTTCTAGAAGGTTTTCTATCTGCCCTTGACCAGCTATCTGACTCTGATTCCCAGATTCTGTTGTAGAAACACAGCCTACGAAGCCACTGAGGATAAGGAACAATGCCATACCACATGTCCATTTTCCTATTGTTGCTCGTCCTTTTTTCATCTCAATTCCTTCCATGTATCTTCTGCTTAACAAGATTTTTGATTAATCCAAAGGCATCGACAGGTTGAGCCATTCCATGTCCTACTCTACTCTTCTGCCAATAATCCAATATATTCACCATTCTCTTTTTTCGCAACTGAATATCGTTTTTTCTGGCTGAGACATTCCACTAACAGGCTCAGCGGGCGTTGCGGACTCACAGAGCGTCTGCACACAATCCCTGTACAAAAGGCTCCATATACCGCCGGTAGTCTTCGTCGCCATCAAGCAGGCATAATGATATCAGATATCGTTTTTCATCATCATTTGACGGATGGGGCAGTCCCAGGTTCTGACCGGCGTTGAAAAAATAATTGGACAGCACCTTGTCGTAGCCGGGACCCAGTTCCAGGATTTTCCGGCAGCACAAAGAGATGCGCTTTATGGCCACTGAAGTGTACATATCAATAAAAGGCTTGGGATTTTCCTGATCGATAAGGGTTTCATACGTGCCTTCGGGAATGGCGCCGCAGTGCATGTCCACGTATTCAACGAACTGGGGTCCGTACTTGCCGGCAGCAAAGGATACCAGGTCGTTGGTCATAACGTTATGCAGGTTGATTTTATCAAAAATCTTTTTGTAGTCGGTTTCCATAATACCTATGTATAGCATACTGCTCTCGGTCTTGCTACAATGGGGCCATGAACAAACTGTATGAAAACCGTCTGGCCCGGGTGGCCGCCAACATGAAGGCACAGGGATTTACAGCCCTGATTGTTTCTGATCCTGTCAGCATTTACTATCTTTCCGGCGTAGATAATCAACCCTACGAGCGCATGTACGTTTTGTACCTGCAGATTGATGCAGCCGAAGCCGCCGGCGTAAAGGGAACTCTGTTTGTAAACAAGCTGTTCAATGTAGCAGAAAATGATTTTGAAAACGTATGGTACAGCGATACCGATGACTGTGTGGGATTTGTGGCAGCCCGATGTATTGATACGGGAACTGTAGGCGTTGATAAGGACTGGCCTGCCAGATTCCTGCTACCCCTGATGGCACGAAAACCACAAGTGTCATTCCTGCTGGGTTCCGACTGTGTTGATGATGAGCGGGGATGCAAGGATGAAGCCGAAATCGCACTGATGAAGGAAGCCAGCCGCATTAACGATGTCTGCATTGAAAAAGGTCTGGCATATATAAAAGAGGGCATGACCGAAAAAGAAGTGGCTTCGTATATTGAAAAATGCTTTATTGAAGAAGGTGCTGCCGGCCCCAGTTTTGAAACCATCGTCAGTTTTGGTGCCAATGCGGCAGATCCCCATCACACGCCAGATGACACAGTGGTACAGGAAGGCGACTGCGTTCTCATTGATATGGGCTGCATTAAAAACCGGTACTGCTCTGACATGACCCGCACCGCATTTTTTAAGAACGCTGACCCTGAATATCAGAAAATTCACGATATTGTGCGGGAGGCCAATGAAGCCGCAGAAGCCCTGATTAAACCGGGCGTTCCCCTGTGCGAACTTGACAAGGCAGCCCGAGAGCACATTACGGCTGCCGGTTACGGCGAATACTTTACCCACCGTCTGGGACACTTCATCGGCATGGGCGAACACGAAAAAGGTGATGTGAGCAGTACAAGCCCCTTGGTGGCCAAACCCGGCATGATTTTCAGCATTGAGCCTGGCATCTATCTGAGCGGAAAAATGGGCGTTCGCGTTGAAGACCTGGTTCTGGTAACGGACACAGGATGCGAAATTCTGAATCACGTTGATAAGCACTGGAAGGTTATCGGATGAAGTCCCTGGGAGTTCTTCTGGCATCATTCTGCGTGTTTGTATGGGGCATTACCTTTGTCTGCACCAAAGTGCTCTTACTTCAGTTCAGTGCCCTGGAAATTCTTCTGGTCCGGTTTCTGCTGGCCTACAGTTTTCTCTGGCTGCTCTACCCGCACCGGGTGCAACTGAC
>JAZLJW010000214.1:0-6153 GCA_045597345.1 Treponemataceae bacterium | reverse complement strand
CTCTTTTATTAACCGTGATTTGAAATAAAATGACGCCTTATTCTTCAGTTGCTGGAGAATTTACTACATATGCAGCTTCAGCAGCAAATCCGTCAATGGATTTAATGCGTGACAGCCAGTAGTTAGCCTCAGTTTTGGTTTTGTAAGGACCTACGCGTAACCGGAAGAATACGGTTCCTTTGTCGTTTTTCCAGGTAAAGATTTCAGCAGGGATTTTTTCAGCTGAAAGCAGTGCACGGGCATCTTCAGCATTTTTTTTGCTGGTGAAGGAGCCAACCTGTACAAAGAATGAATCTTCTGCCTTTCTGGTTACCGTTTTTACTGTTGAGGTTTTTGCAGATACTGAACTTGCAGCAACGGTACTGGCTGATGGCTTTGCACTGGAATCTGAAGTTTTTGTACTGGTCGTGCTGGATGCACTGGTTGCTGCGGTTGATTTTTCAGCTGCAGGTTTTGTAGAAACTGCAGGGGTAACCGGGGTAACGGTCTGTTCTTTTGCAACGGTTTCTGTTTTTGGAGCTACCACCTGGATGGTCTGTTCTTCAGGAGCTGGTGAAGATTTCTCAGCATTTGTGTTGTACACAAAGGTATTTTCAGAAAGGACGGTTACACTTTTTAAAGTGTTGTTTTCGTCTTTTTCTTCTGTGGTAGAATCAGTATCTATCAGAGGTGATTCAGAAGTGTATACAGTGGCAGTACGGCCGTCAGTATTAATCCACAATGAACCGTTACCTTCAAGAGCGGTCAGGTGGGTAGTGTTCTGAACAGGGTTGGAAATTAACAGGGCAGCACCGATTACTACCAGTAAGAAGAGGCCGACTGCTGCTACTATCCAAAGTACTCTTTTCTGTTCCATAATTTCATCATCCTTGTTGAAAAGGGTTTCATGTTCATTATCGGAATCTGATTTTTGAGGTTTAGAGTTTTTTTAAGTTTACTGTGAGGATCACTGAGCCTGTCGAAGTGCCCGGAGGATTTTGGTCTGTAATTCTTGCGGGGTGCTGGTATTGTGGATGCGGTGGACGGGGACGGGGGTGGCTTTGTAGTCCCGGTACAGGTGGCGCTGGGCCCAAAAGCGCTTCAGAATATGGCGGATTGAGTGGCCGTCCCGTTTTTTTGCGCGGCGAAGTCTGGTAAGAATGGGGGCATCGATATACAGAATTGCCTGACAGAGGGACAGCAGGTCCGGGGTTTTATGCAGGACGGTGGCATTCAGAACGATGTTGTTGTCTGGATGTTCTGTGATAAAGGTGGTGATGAGGCGGACAACTTCCGGGTGAACAATGGATTCCTGGCGGGCAAGAAGGGCCGGATCTGAAAAAAGTATGGGTGCCAGGGCGCGACGGTTTATGGTGCCGTCATCATTGGTGAGTATAATGCCCTGGGAACTGGCAATGGGGCCGAAGGCGGCGAGAATTTCATCTCTGCAGTTTTCGATGGTCTGATGGGCTGTCTGATCTGCATCAATACTGAGCCATCCCTGGCTTTCAAGGATGGCTGCCGCAGCGTTTTTCCCTGCTGCCATGGGACCGGTGACACAGATAATCCGCTGTGCCATCAATGGAATTCTCCCCAGGCCTTTCCGTATTCCGTTGAAACGCGGAGCGGAACGTTCAGCTGTGCAATGCTCTCCATGGTGCGCTGCATCAGTTCTGCAACGGCTGGTGCATCTTTTTCGTCGCATTCAACGATGATTTCATCGTGTACCTGTAAAAGCATGCGTGCTGTAGGAAAACCACGGAGCAGCGCGCGGTACACCTCAATCATGGCAAGTTTAACAATGTCGGCTGCAGAGCCCTGAATGGGGGTATTTACTGCCATACGTTCTGCGCCCTGTTTTACCACGGCATTGCGGCTGTTGATGTTGGTAATGGTGCGTCGGCGGCCCAGAATGGTTTCTACACTGCCGGTTTCTTCAGCCTTGCGGATTGTTTCCTGTTTGAACGCATTAATGCCGCTGTAGGTTGCAAAATAGGTAGTGATGAAGTTCTGTGCTGTAGAACGGGGAATGCCCAGTTCGTTACTCAAGCGGAAGGCACTCATGCCGTAAATAACGCCAAAGTTGATGGTTTTTGCGGTGCGGCGCATATCAGGTGTTACGGCTGCAGGTTCCACACCAAAAAGCAGGGCTGCTGTCGCACGGTGAATATCGGTACCGCCATTAAAGGCTGCACACATGTTGGTGTCTTCTGACAAATGAGCAAGGATAACCAGCTCTATCTGACTGTAGTCGGCAGATACCAGACTGCGGCCTTCTGGTGCCACAAAGGCACTGCGGATACGGCGTCCTGCTTCATCCCGGACAGGAATGTTCTGCAGGTTTGGATCCCGGGAACTAAGGCGGCCGGTGGCAGTTCCAGTCTGCATAAAGCTGGTATGGATGCGGCTGTTTTCATCTGTCATGGCCGGAAGGGTTTCTACGTAGGTAGAAAGCAGTTTTGTCAGACTGCGGTATTCCAGGATTTTACCGGCAATGGGATGATCGTTTCTCAGGTCTTCCAGTACGTTGGTATCAGTACTGTATCCGGTTTTCGTTTTTTTACCGGCTTTGAGTCCCAGTTTTTCAAAAAGGATAGTTCCCAGCTGCTTGGGAGATGCAATATTGAATTCTTCTCCGGCAAGTTCATATATCTGTTTTTCTGTAACGGCAATCTGGGCAGTAAGTTCTGTTTTATAGCTGTCCAGGGCTTCTTTTGTAATTCGGATGCCTTCCAGCTCCATCAGGGCAAGAATTGGCAGTACCGGCATTTCTACGGTAGTGAACAGTTGGGTAAGTTTTGCACTTTCCAGCTGCGGGGCAAAAAGATTCCACAGTGCCAGGGTAAAGTCGGCATCTTCTGCGGCATAGGGGGTAGCCGTTTCCAGATCCAGGTCAGCAAAAATGCCGCCTTTGGGCACAATGGCATCATACTCGGTGCCGGTCAGGTGCAGTTTTGTTTCTGCCAGTTTTTCAAGGCTGTAGCTTGATTTACCGGTGCCTTCCGTTTTGTCGCTGGAAATGAGCCAGGCGGCAATCATGGTGTCAACAATGCGGCATTTTAAAAGGCCTGCTGCCATGGGGCGGAGAAGGTCAAGACCGGCTGCATGAAGCACCTGCAGGTCAAACTTGGCATTATGCATGGCAATGGTCATGCCGGGAGCGGCAAACAGGCGGGAAAGTTCAGTAAGGGCTGCCTGCTCTGAAATAAGTTCCGGGCCCAAAAGAGCATTGGTCAGCCGCAGGGGAACGTATACGCCGGTGCCGGCAGTATGGCTTAAACTGAATCCTGCCATGTGGGCACTGCGGGCTACCAGGGTATCGGTTTCTGTGTCAAAACCGGCGGTTCCGGCAGCAATACAGGCATCGATGTAGGCTTTCAGTTCATTCAGGTCAGTAATGGCTTTGTAGTCACCGTGGTTCGGCTGTGGGGGGATAATCGCTTCTGTTTCGGATTCTTCGACAGCGGCCTGAACTTTGTGAGGGAAGTCCCCTTCGACTTCGCCGCTGGAAACTGCGTTGCGAATCAGGGATCCTGGGTTACTTGCGCTGCCGGCCCCTTCGCGTTTTCCGCTCATGCCGGCATACAGTTTTGCCACGCTGGGAACGCCGGCTGCAGTCAGTTTTTCGGCAGCGGCTGTGTAATTCAGATTACTGGTGGTAAAGGCTTCCAGATCAAACTCAATGGGCGCATCGTACTTCAGCTTAATCAGTTCCCGTGCCGTATAGGCGGTGTCGCGGCCATCCCGTACTTTCTGTCCCATGGCGCCCTTAATATCATCAGCGTTTTCAAAAATGCCGTCCAGGGTCTGGTACAGGGACAGCAGTTTGGCAGCAGTTTTTTCACCAACGCCCTTAATGCCGGGAACGTTATCTGACGTATCCCCGATAAGCGAAAGCATATCAAGCATCTGGTCAGGACGGCAGCCCCATTCTTCCATAACGCCAGCATCATCAATATCTTTCCAGCCGCCTTCTTTGTTGGGCTTCATGACCCAGGTGTTGTCATTAACCAGCTGCATCAGGTCTTTATCGCCGGTGAGTACGCGGCACTCAATACCACGGCGGTCACACTCAGCTGCCAGGGTGGCGATAATGTCGTCAGCTTCGTAGCCGTCAACGCGCAAAGCCGGAATGCCCAGTGCTGCAAGAATATCTTCTATAACGGGAACCTGAGCATGCAGGTCCTGAGGGGCAGCGTCGCGATTTGCCTTGTATTCAGGATACATTTCATGGCGGAACGTAGGAGTGCGGGAATCAAAAGCGGCCACAAAACTGCCTGGCTTGTAGTCGCGCAGAACGTTGGCAATATTCCGGAAAAATCCCATGACGGCGCTGACATTTTCGCCCTTTTCGTTCAGGAGCGGGCGGGTCACAAAGGCAAAATAGGCCCGGTAAATAAGGCCGTAGGAATCAAGGACAAACAGTCTGTTTTTAATGGCGTTTTCTGAATCGTTGGTACTCATGGGGGCAGTATAGCACTATTTGCGGGGTGGTGTGCAGTGTGTGTGGGAGAGTGGAGTTCTGTCAAATTACTCTTTCAGACTGGTATACCACTGTAAAAGTTGTTTTTCAGAAATATGTTCAAATACCTTTTCAGGCACCTGAACACCGTTTTCCATACAGTGGAAATACATCATGCTTGGAATGAAGTAGTCTGTAACTCCCAACTGATTATTCAGTTCTATAGCCGCACGATAGGTAGATTTATACGCCGAGCCTTCAGCAGAGAAAACCATATTTTTCTCTTTTGCAATGGTCAAGGCTGTTTCAATATCTATACATCGTGATTCCTGCTGCTCTTCATAGGTTCCCTTTTTAGTCAGATACAGTGGAACTCCAATACCCTTTTCCCGGTATTCGATAGCATACGTTTTATTAAAGTCATTGTAGTCTGTCACTGCTGTACTCCCTTTAGTTTCTTTCGATTACGGATCTTTTAATATCAGCCCGGTGTTTCCATTTTCACGAAGGAACTGCTTGATTTTATCTGACACCGAGTCATTAAGGATGGTGAGTATTCCTAAATTGTTCTTGATTAATGCTTTGAGCCCTCTATGCAGCTTTACGACAGTTTTGCATTCCACTCCATAGTTGTAGTATATCGTTCCCTTTTTTACTAATCTCGGAGCCCCTCTGTGATTTTTTGTTCCGAAGCCCGCCAGATCAATAAAATATTCCTTTGAAAGTTCCTGTAACTCTTCATAGGTAATGGACTTGTAAATCAGTTTCATAACCATTTTCTCCCGTAAATACCATAGGATAAAATGGGGCATTTGTTTTTTACTACAGGGCGCCATTCCCGGTGTTCCGCACTTCGCTCACGCTCACCCTCCTCGCATCGCTGCTGAACGCAGCTTGCTGCGGTGGGCTGCCTGCGGCAGGTGCTCCATACCGGGGCGCGTGGTGTGTCTCTTGGAGGAGGTGAACTCTCGTGGAGGGGAGTTTTTCTGGGGGAATGCATTTTGGGTGCCGGATGCTGATAAGCGCTGAAAGTAGTAACAAATAGCTCATTTTTGCTGATCTATTACTACTTTTGGTAATGGATCTTCATCAAGTACATATAAAATATCCCTAGAAGCCATCGGTCTCCGCGTAGTCCGTAACGCTGACTGATTTCCTGTCGATTTAACAATACAGCCCACAATTCCTGCAGTTACTATCAGGAGTTGTGGGCTGTTTAGTTGGTTCGTTAGTCAGCTACAGTTACCAAGCCTTCGGGAAGTTTCTTCTCAAGTGTCATGAATTCTCACCTTCAGAAGATGTACTTGTCAGCGTCTCCACCATCATTTTCAATCTGGAGATTTCCTCTTGCATGGCTCTAATTTCAGCTTCATCCTTAGCCCGCTGTTCAGCGCCAGCTTCTCTCCCATCGGTACACTGGACACCGTGGTGAGCGACGGCTTCATCACTGCCATTGAAGGCAACGCCGGTATTTTCCTGTTCCTGGTGCTGCTGGGCGTCATCGTCGCGCTGGTCAATCTCGCCGGCGGCAGCGCCGCGTTCGGCCGCTGGGCGGAAAAGAACATCAAGACGCGCGTGGGTGCACAGATTGCCACCTTCATCCTCGGCGTTCTGATCTTTATCGACGACTATTTCAACTGCCTGACCGTCGGCTCGGTCATGCGTCCCGTGACGGACGGCCACCGCATCTCCCGCCAGAAGCTCGCCTACCT
>JAZLJW010000213.1:0-5430 GCA_045597345.1 Treponemataceae bacterium | reverse complement strand
CTGAGCCATCATGGTGGTGTAGATTTCTTTTGTTTCTGGGTTGTCAGTTAAAAAAAGGTCGTTGTTGTTCATGGGGGGAGTATATGATGAATCTTTACAAAAAATCTACCGGTGAGCCGGTGTCTGGGAAAAACGCTAGGTACCGTCGCTATTGGCTGAGCCCGGCAAGGAAACTATTTGTCCGGGCTCAGGCAATTTTTCCCAGCCCCCGGCCCACCTCCCGATTTTTTGTAGGCTTCAACACCTACCGGTGGCCGTGGCTGGGGAAAACTGGTATAGTGGTGGTCTGATTGGTGTAGATTCATGAAAAGAGCGTTTTCGTATTTATTTAAAAACAAGCTGCAGATGTTCATCGGGTATTTCTTTAAAATTTCAGGCACCATCGTCGGGCTTTTTATACCCAGAATCATGGAGCACATTCTTGATGTTATTGTTCCCGGGGTAAAATTGTCTGCTGACTACCGCCCCCTTTTGTATTGGAGCCTTTTGATGGTGGGCTGTGCCTTTATTGACCAGTGGTGCAATATTTTTGCCAACCGCCGGGCAGCCCTTGCTTCTACCAACGCCGTAAACAGCATGCGCTACGATCTGTATGCAAAAATCATGACCTTGTCCGGCCGTCAGACTGATGCATTCGGTATCCCATCTCTGGTATCCCGTCTGACGTCAGATTCCTACAACGTTCATACCTGCTTCAACATTTTTCAGCGCATGGGGGTGCGGGCAACCATTCTTTCCATCGGCGGCCTCTTAATGTCTGCCACGCTGGACCCGGTCATGACCCTGACCTTTGCTGCCACGCTGCCTTTTGTTTTCGGCATTGTGTATTATCTTTCACAGCGGGGTATTCCCCTCTATGCCGATGTGCAGAAAACCGTTGACGGTATGGTCCGCGTCATGCGTGAAGATGTTTCGGGTATCCGGGTTATCAAGGCTCTTTCAAAAGAAGATTACGAGCGGGGCCGGTTCGGAAGTGCCAATGAGGCAACCGTTCAGAATGAACTGAAGGCTTCAGGCATTATGGCTGCTTCCGGCCCCTTTATCGGTCTGTGCATGAACATGGGACTGGTACTGGTAATTGTTGCCGGCGCTTACCGGGTATACACCGGAGCTGCACAACCGGGCGTTGTCGTAGCCTTTCTTTCGTACTTTACCATCATTCTGAACGCCGTTATCAGCGTGAACCGCATATTCGTCATGTTTTCAAAAGGCTCTGCTTCTTCCAAACGTATTTTTGAAGTACTGGACACTGAGTGTGACCTGATTACGGAACCGCTGCCCGAGAATTTTGCTGCTGATGAAAACGCTCCGGCTGTAGAATTCCGTCATGTGTGGTTCAACTACGGCGGAGAATCCGTTCTTTCTGATATATCGTTCTGTCTGCCAAAAGGCGGGTCGCTGGGGATCATCGGTTCCACGGGATCCGGCAAAACGACCCTCATTAACCTTCTGATGCGCTATTACGATGTGTCACAAGGACAGATTCTGGTCTATGGCCGTGATATCAAAACCTATTCCCTTACGGAACTGCGCTGCCTGTTTGGAACGGCTTTTCAGAACAACATCATTTTTGCTTCTTCTATCCGTGAAAACATCAGTTTTGGCCGTGACCTTCCGGAAACTGCCATTCTTGCAGCCCTGGAAAACTCTGATGCCACGGCTTTTGTCGGCAAAAAGGATAACGGCCTTGACCACGAAGCTGCCATTAAGGGGGCTGATTTTTCAGGCGGTCAGAAACAGCGGCTGTATGTGGCACGGGCCCTTGCCGGTAAGCCTGAAATCATCGTTCTTGATGATGCAGCCTCTGCCCTGGATTACGCCACCGATGCCCAGATTCGGCAGAACCTGGAACGGGATTACGGAGATGCTACCCGCATAACCATTGCCCAGCGCATCAGTTCCGTCATGAAGATGGATACGGTCATCGTACTGGAAGACGGCAGGATCAGTGCCATGGGAACTCATGAAGAACTGCTGGGGTCTTCTGAGATTTATCGTGAAATTGCAGCAACCCAGCTGGGGAGTCTGGAGTAAGTTATGGCAAAACCTGAAGATACAAAAGCAAAAGACCCCAAGGCAGCACTGCGCTTTCTGTGGGCATACCTGAAAAAGTTCCGCGGACTCCTGCTTCTGGCCATGCTCTTAACCCTTATCGGTAACACACTGGCTTTGGTAGGACCGGATCTTTCCGGTAGGGCAGTGGATGCCATTGTGGGTAAGGATAACGTGAACTTTTCCGTGGTATTTCACTATGCCATCCTCATGACTGTGTTCTTTGTGGTGTCGGCAGCCTTTTCCTATGCGCTGGCACTCCTTATGCGGAGTATTTCACAGCGTATGGTGCACGATATGCGCCGCGATGTTTTTGACAAACTGATGAAGCTGCCCGTATCCTATTTTGATACCCATATGGCTGGCGATATCATTTCCCGTGTTTCCTACGATATCGATGTCATCAATACCTCGGTTTCCAACGACGTGGTGCAGATTCTTGCCAGTATCGTTACGGTAACCGGTTCCTTCATCATGATGGTAAAGATTTCGCCTCTGCTGGTGCCGGTTATGTGTATCACTATACCCATCAGTTTTGTGTATACCAAAAAAATGACTCAGCGTACCCGGCCTAAGTTTTCGGCCCGTTCCCGCGCCTTGGGTGACATGAACGGGTATGTAGAAGAAACGGTTGGTGCCCAGAAAGTTATTCAGGGATACGCCCGGGAAGCTGTGTATACGCAGAAATTTGCCGTCATCAATACCAAGGCCACCGATGCCTATTATGATGCCGACCGGGAACAGGCTGCCATGGGGCCAACCGTCAACATGATCAGTAACCTGTCATTGTGTCTGGTTACGGCAGTTGGCGCTTTCCTGTACATCCGGAATGCCCTGACATTGGGTATGGTATCGTCGTTTGTATTGTACTCACGGAAGTTTTCCGGGCCGATTTTTGAAGCGGTCAGCATTATCGGGGAACTGCAGTCTGCTTTGGCCGCGGCGGAACGGGTAAACCGTATTCTTTCTGAAAACGATGAAATTCCTGATGGTGCAGGCGCTGTTGAATTGCAGGACTGTACGGGAAACGTGGAAATTACTGACGTGTCTTTTTGCTATGGAGAATCCCAGCCGCTGATTCTGAAGGATTTTACCCTGAAGGCTCAGTCCGGAAAACTGATAGCCATTGTCGGGCCTACGGGTGCCGGAAAGACAACGATTATCAATCTGCTCATGCGGTTTTATGATCCGCTTAAGGGCGAAATCCGCGTTGATGGTGTGGAAAACCGGGAGGCAACCAGACGTTCGCTTCGACAGCAGTATGCCATGGTGCTGCAGGATACCTGGCTTTTTGGCGGTACCATTTTTGAAAACATTGCCTATGGAAAACCTGATGCCACCCGGGAAGAAGTGGAGCAGGCTGCAAAGGATGCCCGCATTCATTCGTTTATCATGCGGCTGCCTCAGGGCTACGATACGGTTCTTTCAGAAGACGGGGTAAACATCAGTAAGGGACAGAAGCAGCTTTTGACTATTGCCCGCGCCATGCTCCTTGATACCCGGATGCTGATTCTTGATGAAGCAACGTCAAATGTCGATACCAGAACGGAAAAGAAGATCCAAAGCGCCATGGAAGCCCTGATGCGGGGCAAAACCTGTTTTGTCATTGCCCACCGCCTTTCTACGATCCAGCACGCTGACACCATTATCGTGGTACAGAACGGCCGCATTGCAGAAACCGGTACCCACACCGAACTGATGGCAAAAAAGGGCGCTTACTACGATATGTACGCGGCTCAGGTGCGGTAAAGATAAGGATATGAAATGGCGACAAAAACGGTAGATGAAAAATTAAAATTTAGCGCTGTCTAAGTACGAGAAATAGTTAAAATAGCGCAGTTAAAGTTGTCTGAAATTCAAATATAACGCATAATGATATGTATGGAACTGAAAGCTATCGAAACTGTCTTACTGGAACAGAAGGAAGAATTTGCAGAAAAACTGACCGGAACATACTGTGATCGTCCAGAAGAAGCTCTTGTAGATTTAAATAGCAAGCTGGCTCAGGTAATTATTGGCATGAGACGAAGCGGTAAATCCACCTTATGTTTTAATGTTATCAAAAAGGCTGGGATAAATTTCGCTTATGTCAATTTTGATGATGAACGTTTCTCAAAGCTTAATGCCGAAGATTTGAATAAGATTCTTGAATGTCTGTATAAAATTTATGGTGAGTTTAACCACCTGTTCATGGATGAAATTCAGAACATCGATGAATGGTTCCTGTTTGTGAATCGGCTTTTAAGAACAGGTATGCATATTTTAATTACAGGTTCCAACGCAAAACTGCTGAGTGGAGAACTGGCGACTCATCTGACCGGTCGCCATATGAAAGTAGAACTGTATCCCTTTTCCTTTAAGGAATACTGTGAATACCTGAATAAGCCAACTGCTCATGGAACAACAAAAGAAAAGGGTCTTTTACGGGCTGTTTTTGATGATTATCTTCACGAAGGTGGATTTCCGGAACTTTTGAATGAAAAAAGAAAGCAGACCTACATAAATACGCTTGTTGACAGTGTCCTGAAAAAGGATATTGAAACACGATATAAAATCAAATATAAGGCAGCTTTTGAAAAAATTGCAAATCATCTAATGAATAATGCTCCAGCAAAAATCAATTATGCTGAATTACAAACCCTGTTCGGATTAAGTTCTGATCATACAGCAGAGAATTATGTAAGTTATATAAAAAATGCATACCTGATTTGTGGCCTTCATAAGTATTCACCAAAAAGTAAAATCAGAGTTAGAGATGAAAAGGCTTATACCGTTGATGTTGCTTTGATGAACAATCGTGAAAATGCTATGGCTGGCGAAAATCTGGGCTGGCGATTGGAAACAATCGTATATTTAGAACTTTTACGACGTTATAAACCGGAAGAGTGCGACATATATTATTATGATGAAACTGCAGGTGAAGCCGATTTCATCGTATGCAAAGGCAATACAGTAAAGCAAATCATTCAGGTTAGCTATGATATTTCCAACGCTAAAACTTTAAAACGTGAAATACATGGGCTTCTACTGGCATCCTTGAAAACCAACTGCAACAATTTGCTTCTGATTACAGATCACGATGAGCAGACAATTATAAAAGATAATAAACAAATTGAGGTTATTCCTGCATATTCCTGGTTAGTAGATAAATAGTAATAATACTGAGGCGCAGATGTACCGTGGGGGGACGGTAAAACGGTATGGGCAAAAAAACGCAGACCCCTTCAATTACGCTCAGTGAAGTGCACCCCAGAAATTGGACACTTTAACTAGGCTGATTTTAAGGACTGATTCCTAAACTGTATAGGGGTCAGTCCTTTTAATTTTACCTTGATTCTTTTTTCATTGTACCAGGACAAGTATTCAATCAATTCACTC
>JAZLJW010000212.1:0-47589 GCA_045597345.1 Treponemataceae bacterium | reverse complement strand
AGAAAAGTTCAGAGAAAAGTTCAGAGAAAAGTTCAGAGAAAATCTTCGCAATGATAAAACTGAACCCAAATGTAACTACATCAGAGATGGTTTTGACTCTTGGCATATCAGAAAGAGCTGTTTTCAAGCAAATAAAATTGCTGAAAGAAGCAAACAGAATCCGTCGTGTCGGTCCAGATAAAGGCGGTCATTGGGAAATTATAGAATAATGAAATACTCATTTATAAAAATCAATTTTCCAGATGTCTCTCTTGTGATTTATGACCGCTATCAAAAAGAATTAGTCGGGTTAAATTCCATAGGCTTTTTAGACAAGAATGAAGTTTTTGCTCTTGCAACTGATTCAGGCTCAATAGAATTTATTCTCGAACCAAAAAACGGATTCTGCTCTTTACGGCTTAGCGAAACACAGCAGTATTTTGTAACACTTTCAGATTTTGCTACAGAACATCCCGAAAATTATTCAATCAATATAAAAAGTGAATTTGAAGCGGCGGAAATTTCAAAAGGCATTTATTCTTTCAAAGTCATCAACTATTTAGGAAAAGCTGATTTTGAAATTCTTTCTGATGGAAATATTATTCATTCAGTAAAACTTGAAATTGTTCCAAAGAAAATCGATTATGAAGACGATTATGTAAAGCTCACGGAAGACATTGCGGAAAAATGTTCGGCTCTTTTGCTTGACTATTCCAGCCCTACAAATCTTTCATTTAAAGACAATAATGAAACAGCCAGAACACCTTTGGAAAAGTTTATTTTCATCAGAACATTTTGCAACAATGACAATATTGAATCACTTTTTTACAGCATAAAAGGCAATCCAGATTCATTTTTGGTTTCTGAAGATGAACTCAAACCATTTGGAACTGCATCTGTCAGCAGAAAATTTTTCTCAAATCCTTTTACCAATTCCCGAAACTGGATTGAAACAGAAAACCATTCTTATCTTCCAGAATTAATAACTGCAACAAGAAAATATGATTCTCTTGATACTCCTGCAAATCGTTTTCTGAAATTTGCATTCAATTCATTTATTGAAGTCTGTGAGGAAGTGATTAAGTTTATTGGTGATAAAAATCTGACTTACAAAAACGAAGCAGAATATATTAAAGAAAATCTGGAGCTTTATTTAACGGATTCTTTTTTTGATGATGTTCAGGATTTGACTTCCATGCCTGTAAACAATCAGGTTCTCCAAAAACGAGAAGGTTATTCCCAAGTTTTCAATGCCTTCAACATGCTGGATTTAGCAAAGCAACTCGATTGGAAAGGTGAAAATGATATTTATCAAGGACAGGCTAGAAATATTGCTCTTTTATACGAATATTGGCTTGTCTTTAAATTCATGGAAATCCTAAAAGAAATTGGTGCGGAAATTGAATTTGACCTTTCTGATGATAACAAAAAAGATAGAATGTTCACAAAAGAAAATGGATTGCTTGTTTCATTAAGAGAAGGAAAAACCAGCTATTTTTCAGCACTTACAAAAGATAAAAAGTTACGCATAAAATTCTACTATAACAGAACATTCGGTAAAAAAGATTTTGAAGGAACAGATTATCAAGGTTCATATTCCAGAGATTTCCGGCCGGATTATACATTGGCTATTTTCCCTGCTACATACAAAGAACATCAGGCCATAAAACTTGGTGAAGTTTCTTTTATTCATTTTGATGCAAAATATCGGGTAACAGATATTACAGCTTTATTTGGTAAAGAAAATTTAGATTCAGATGATTTTTCTGAACAGAAGAAAGCTGAAACAATAAACACTTATAATCGTGGCGATCTTCTTAAAATGCACACGTATAATGATGCCATCCGTAAAACAATCGGTAGTTACGTTCTGTATCCTGGAACTTCAAAAAATAAAGAATTCGAATTCAAAGTTTATGATGAAATTCTTCCTGGTGTTGGTGCATTTGCTATCAGACCTGGAGACAAAAATGATGCTGGTACAGAATCATTAAAAACCTTTATTTCGGACATAATCGAATTTAAAAGAAATCAATCCACCCGCCAGTATCGTAAAGACTACTTTGAAAACATGGTTATCCAATCCCCATCAGAAAATAATGCCACTAAAATTGCAGAATCTTCAACAGTCGATTACCAAATGGTCGGATTTATCAGGAATGAATATTTAACTTTTTTACAGAAGGACAGCCACATTCCATCATCTTTGAAAGATTTTGAGAGCAGCCAGTCCTTTGAATTCTATTTTTACTTCTATGCCATAAAAAATGGAAAAGTCTATACAATTCATAAAGAAACAAATAAAGCTAAATATCTGAGAGTAACAACTACAGATATTACAGATTGCAAAGTTGAGTTTGGTTATAAATTTCAGCATCTTGAACCATGGGAAGCAGAAATCGAATCAATTGAACTGGTTTCAAAAGAATCATTAAAAGAAAAACTTAATCAGCTTTATGGAGAAAATGATTTTGTTCCAAGAAAAGCATTCAATGCAGATTTTTATTATCTTGCAAAAGCAAAAATCACAAGATATATAGAATCTGGCGTTGTTGCATTAAATGTTGAAGAAAATGATGATATAAGTGTTCATTCTCCAAAAGTTATCCAAAGGCAACTGTAAGTATCTGCAAATTCTCAATGTTCCCCCATTTACACAACGTCCTAATCCGGCTAAGATGAGCCTCCGACAGTTCGTGACCATCCTGTCGTAAAACAAAACTAGGAGACACATATGTTACACCTCTCAAACGAAGCCCTGATTCTGGGGTCACTCGTTCTTGTATACAGCCTGCTTATGGTTGTATTCGCCATCTTCCGCCAGAAAGGCCTGCACCTCTGGACCGTTTTAGCCACCATCACTGCCAACATCGAAGTTCTGATTCTGGTAAACGCATTCGGCATGGAAATGACCTTAGGCAACGTTCTTTTTGCTTCCACATTCCTGGTAACCGATATTGCCAGTGAGCTGTACGGCAAGAAAGAAGCACAGTCCACCGTGTATCTGGGTATTACAGCATCTCTGGCATTCATGCTCATCAGCCAGACCTGGCTTCTGTACACCCCCAACGAAAACGATTTTGCATTCCCTGCAATCCAGACCATCTTCAGCAACACTCCACGCCTGATTTTCGCCAGCCTTTCAGTATACGTTGTCGTTCAGCTCTTAGACGTTCAGCTGTACCACTTCTGGTGGAACCTTACCAGCACAAAAACCGGTAACAGCCGCGGCTTTCTGTGGCTCCGCAACAACGGTTCAACCCTGATCAGCCAGTTCTTCAATGCAGTGCTCTTCAACTTTCTGGCATTCTGGGGCACCTATGATATTCCAACACTCTGGAGTATCAGCATGGCAACCTACGTAATTTATATCGCCACTTCTCTGGCAGATACGCCGTTCGTATATCTGGCCCGCTGGATTAACGAGCGCAAACCTCAGAACAAGTAAACTGCAGTTTTTTTGATAACCGCTCTCAGCAGAACCGGCACGGTCTCACGGTTGAGCAAGCTCAAATAGTTCAACCGTGCCGAACCTGCTTACGCGGTTATCAAATATGCCACAAGTGGATATTCTGAGTTTTGATTCTTACGCGGATAGAGTGATAAAATTTTCAGCAAAAACAGTATTCCATTCTAGAACGCATGCAGCAAATCGTCCTATACTATACGTATGGCTATCGTAATTAACACCAATGAACTGTATGAACTGCTGGATATTACCCCGGCAAGTGAAAATATCATGCTTTCCGGCCGCCACGGTATCGGAAAGTCTCAAATCCTTACCAACTATTTCACCCAAAAAGGTCTGAAAGTTGTACCGCTGTTTCTGGGCCAGATGAGCGACCCAGGAGACCTGATTGGTCTTCCAGACCGTGATGCCCAGGAAGGTCAGACCCGTTTTCTGCCGCCCTACTGGTTTCCTAAAGACAATCAGCCGGTAGTTCTGTTCCTTGATGAACTGAACCGTGCACGCCCGGAAGTACTTCAGGCCATTATGGATCTGGCTCTGAACAGAACCATCGCAGGCCGCAGTCTTCCGGAAGGCAGCCGGGTTATTTCTGCCGTAAACGAAGGTGATGAATACCAGCTTACAGATCTGGACCCGGCACTGGTTTCCCGTTTCAACGTATACCGCTTTCAGCCGTCAGTAAATGAATGGCTTCTGTGGGCCGCAAAAAAAGGCATCAACCAGAAAGTAATCGACTTCATCTCTGAACATCCCCAGGAACTTGATGCCGCCAGTGATGCCGTAACCGATGGAAGCCTTGAAAAATCTGCCGACCGTCGCGGATGGGAACGGGTTTCCCTCATCATCAGCTCAATGCACACTCCAACCGCACTGTATCAGAAAGCAGTTGCCGGTATTGTCGGCGCAAAGGCTGCATCCCGTTTCTGGCTGTACATTTCAGACAACAACATTATTTCGGCACAGGAAATTCTTGCTAATTTCAGCAAGGTAAAGAAAACCCTTTCTACCTACGACGTTCCAAAACTGGCTGTTGTAAATGACTCAATTTTCCGTTTTCTGGAAACCGAAACTCCACCGGAAAATGCAGGCGACAACCTGCAGCTGTACGTTGATTTCCTTAAGCCTCAAAAAGAAGCTATGGCACAGTTTGCTGCAAACTTTACTGATATGACCTACCCCAAAGCACTGGGCTGGATTGGCAAATATTCGCCAAAAATCATTGCAGACTGTATTTCTTTTGTAAAAGACCTGTAATATCACAAGGACAAGTACGTGTTTTCTGAAATAAACACCGATTTATTCTTAACAGAACCACTTCTCTTTCAGGTGTCCTGCACCCATACCATGCGGGCTAACAGTTCCATGACTGTTCCGTTCCGAAGCGGCAAAATGGTCATTGAATACAATCCAAAACTGCTGAAAGACCAGCCGAAGAGTGAAGTTACCCGGTTGTACAAACGGGAACTGATCCGCATTCTCCTGAAGCATCCCTACCAGAGGAAGCCTGAGCCTTTTTTGGGCCCCCTGGCTTATTTTGCCAGTAACCTGACCATTGAACAGAATCCAAAAGACCTGAAGATGACTCAACTGCCTGGTGACCAGCATTTTGAGTACTATTACTTCCATCTTCTGGACAACACAGAAATATCCGTATCTTCAGCATCAGTGGCACAGCTTTCAAATCAGGATGATGAGAAAAAATCAGGTGGTTCTGATAGTTCTGGTGGTTCAGGTGATGAAAGCAAATCCGGCCAATCAGACGGATCCGGCAAATCCATAGAAGATGGCAAATCTGGAGATTCTGGAACATCCGGAGGGTCTGACGGAGAAAAAGATAAAAATAAATCAGAAGACTCAGGCAGTTCAGGTACTTCTGGTAGTTCAGGTGATGAAAGCAAATCCAGCCAATCAGACGAAGCCGGCAAGTCCATGGAGACTGGCACTGACGGAAAAAAGGACAATGAAAAAACAATTTCGCAGGATGAACAGAATGCTTTAAGCGGTGCAGGATTGTGGGATGAAGATACCCTGATGACGGAAACGATTAACAATCTGATTACCCAGTGGCAGTCATCCGGAAAAGATTGGGGCACTGTACCCAAAAACATACAGGAACAGATTATCGCTTCCCTGAAAGCACGCATTGATTACCGGCAGGTATTAAAGTCATTCCGTGCCTCAATTATTTCTGACAAACGGATGCTTACCCGGTATAAGCCATCCCGCCGGTATGGATTTGAGTACATGGGATCAAAGTTTGATTTTACCACCCGGCTGCTTATTGCCATTGATACGTCAGACTCGGTAAGCGACCTCGAATTGGAAAACTTTTTTGGCGTTATCAATAAAATTTTTAAATACGGGATTAAAGAAATTGAGGTTCTGTATTTTGATTGCGCTATAAAAGACAAGCCCGAAACATTCAGAAAGGCACAGAAAAGTTACACCGTAACCGGGCGTGGCGGTACCAGTTTTCAGACAGTGTTTGATTATTGTGCACAGCACCCGGTTTACGATGGCTGCATTATTTTTACTGATGGCTATGCGCCGGAACCTGAAAAAGCAGCCGGCCTCAGAACACGCTTTGCCTGGGTATGCACCACCGAAGAGGAATACAACAAACACAACGAGTGGATGATGCACACCGGCAAGGCCTGTTTCCTGACCTGCTGAAAGCTGGCGTCTCAGTCTAACAGGTCACCAACTGTCATGCTGAACTTGTTTCAGCATCTTCGCTGGTTTACTTAGAGATTCCGAATCAAGTTCGGAATGACATTTTTTAATCCAGAAGCTGTCTTCTGGATTAATAGCTGGCGTCTCAGTCTAGAAGCTGTCTTCTGGATTAATAGCTGGCGTCTTAATCCAGTAGCATAATTTCCTGATAGAACTGGGCGTAATCTTTACGACCATCTTTGGTAAACTGGATGGCAGTTCTTGGGTGCTGGTTCATAAGACCGGTAACCAGGTACTGCAGGTCATATCCCCATACTACCCCGTTTTCTTTCAGAGAAGTCATATAGTCTTCAACAAACTTAAACGCATACCGTTCCTGATATTTCGGGTTTTTCAGGAATCCCAGAAGCAGTTCCATGGCACAGTTACCGGCACCACGGCCCATAGCATTATAGGTAGCATCAAGATAATCTACCCCGTCACCAACAGCTTCAATAGTGTTGGCAAAAGCCAGTTTCTGGTTGTCGTGGGCATGAATACCCAGTTTCTTTCCGTATTTATCAGCAACGCTTTTATATACGTCACATACACGCTGAATCTGTTCAGGATACAGTGCACCATAACTGTCAACAATGTAGATTACATCTACCGGTGTTTTTCCCAGAATTTCAAGAGCTGCAATAATATCTTCGCTTTGAGCACCTGAAATAGCCATAATATTACAGCTGGTTTCATAACCCTGATTATGAGCATACTCAATCATTTCAACAGCACCCGGCATCTGATGCAGGTAGGTTGCAACACGAACCATATCAACGGGGCTGTCAGTCCGTGGTCTGATATCCTGCTTGAAATTAGTACGACCTACGTCAGCCATAACGGCAATTTTCAGGCTGGTATCGTTTTCGCCAACAATGCGGTAAATATCGTCGTCATCAGAGAACTTCCACTTACCAAAATCCTTGGGGTTAAACTGATCTTTATCGGCTTTATAGCCAAATTCCATATAATCAACACCAGCTTTTACGTTGGTTTCGTACAATGCCCGTACAAATTCTTCAGAGAATGCAAAATTATTCACCAGCCCACCGTCGCGGAGGGTTGCATCAAGAACGCGAATACCATCGCGTGATTCAAGAAGTTTTGAAATTTCTTTCATGACACGTATCCTTGTGTTTCTATCGATGAAAACACTATACTGATTTATGCAACTTTATGCAATATTCAGCGCATTTTTTGCATAAAATTACATATTTCATGCCTGGCGATTATAAATCTTCTTGATGCTTTCCCTGCTCCGGTAAATAAAAATCCAGACACAGGTAAAGCTGAACAGACTGAATCCCACCATAACCTTCCGTTTATCAAAGGTATCTGCCAGTACACCGCACAACAGCTGTCCTGTTACACTACCCATGGTACAGAGCATCAGGAAAATACCATTGAACCGGCCTTTTTTTTCTGACGGTACATAACTTTGAGTTGAAGAAATACGGATATTATAGCTGGTAACGCCAAGAAGACCATTTACAAACATCAGGATACACATAAAGTACACTGTCGGCAGGTACAGAATGACACCATCTACCAGGCTGGTAAAACAGTACACAAAAATGGCAATAGTAAATTTGTGGCTCGGAACAAACTTATGCTTGTAGTGAAATACACCTCCGATAAGCCGTCCCAAGACGTTAGATCCCATGATCAGAACATACAGATATTCACCGCCAGACTGCAGGCCCTTGAAATATGGCAGACAGATAACCGAATAGGCTGCCATCAGCACTGCATTGGCCGTAAAATAGGCAGTAACGCCCATAAGCCCCGGTTCCTGCTTAAGATACTCAATACCTTCCACAAATGTCCGCTTATACTCAGACACACCGAATGAACGGTTCTGGGCTGTGTGAACATGAGATTCATCAACTTTAATCTGAATTTCAAAAATTGCAGCCAGAAGGAAGCACACGGCGTTTACCAGGAAAATCATGGTAATACCCATGGTGTTGTAGAAAAACGCAGCTACAGGAACAATAAACGAAGAAAGAGACTCAATAGTACTGCTTATGGAATACGCCTTGGTAAAGTTCCCTTCGGAAATCAAAAGCGGATAAAAACTCTGGTATGCAACATTGTACACACTGCGGATTGATCCCATGACCAGCACAAAACAGATGAGAATGGGAAACGGCAATACATCAAGCCATGAAAGAAGCGCAAGAAGACTATAGAAACCGGTAGCAAAGAAGTCCAGAAGATATATCATCCTGCGGCGGGAAAAACGGTCTACGATAGGGCCAACAAGGCTGGGAAGAACAAGAGACGGCAGCGTATCGCAGACAAGAAAAATACTGTAATACAGTGCGCTTCCGGTATAATCCAGAACTTTTAAGGCCATTGCAAACCCAACCAGAGTATTTCCCATAAGAGAAACAACAGTACCCAGGGTAATGATGGTAAAGTTTCTGGTCCACAAAGGAGCAACGGGGCCAGCGCTTACTGCAGTATGAAGATTATTGTCTGCCATACAGCCAGTGTAAAATTCGGCACAACGTTGTGCAAGTACTCTTTTTTCGGTATATATCCCAGCTGAACCTTTTACAGGGTGTTAAGCATCTGAACAAGCTTCTGTACTTCAAGCGGTTTTTTCAAATAGCCGTTGACCCCAGCATTTATTGAGGTACTGATATCAGTAGTCGCATAATTGGCAGAAAAAGCGATGATCGGTACCGTCCTGGCATCAGTTCTGCCACTGTTTCTGATTTCCCGGGTTGCATCATTTCCATTCATAACCGGCATACGGATATCCATAACAACAGCCTTATACCTGCCAGGTTCTGAATCACAGAACAGTTTGACTCCATCACGACCATTTCCCGCCGAATCACAGACAATACCACCGGCAGAAAGCAGGTGCGTAAGTATTTCTACATTTATTTCATTGTCATCAATTACCAGAAACCTGATATCTTTGTCTGTTTTAAAATTCAATAAACTGGTAATTGCCTCTCGTTCCCCATCTACCGTTTTCTTTCCTTCTTTTACCGTTTTCTGGAAAGGTAAGGTTACAGAAATATCAAGGCGAATATCATTGTACAGGTTAAAACTGGCCGCACCACCCATCAAATCAGACAGATTCATCAGTGGAATACGGCGTGGATCATTTTCGTACAGTGCATCTATAGAGACCGCAGAAACCAGAGAAATTTTTATGTGGGAATACACCTTGTCGTCATCAAAATCCAGACAATCGGCAAAAAAGGAGATACTGCGCAGAGGATACGGAAAACAGATAATCAATTCATTCAGAAGATCTATAATCTCATCGTATTTTCCTAAATCCCCTGATACGTCATATGTTTCAGGAGTCTGAATAACAGAAGAAACCCAGTTTACCCTTCCACTCACCGCCATCTGCAGTTCTTCGCTGGTCTTTTCAACCTTAGATTTCAGGTTAAACACTTCAGACTGTAACTCCAGGTTTCCTTCCAATACATTAGTTCTTGAAATAATGTCTTCCACCAGTTTTTCCATATCAAACGTTGCAGACCGTATGTTTTTTATAATCTCTAAACGCTCATCAAGGGAAAGATCTTCGCGCTGTTCTCTTACCTCTGCACTATCAAGAGCTCCAACGATAGCATTCATGGGAGTTCGGATATCATGACTGATTCGCTGCAGAAAGCGGGTTTTGACTAATGCAGCTTCATTTGCCTGTTCCATGGCAAATGTTAACCGGGTGTTCATTTTATCAATTTCATCAAACTGTTTATCACGTGTCTTAATGGAATAGGAGACAAATCCGCTGATTACCACTAGAAGCAGCAGGATAATCATAAGTTCTCCCCGATACTGATAGAGAACATCTGCAAAACCAAGTCGATAGGTTGTTGCCATAGTATGATTCAAAACAATTTCTGAAACATCACGATGACTGAGTACTGCAATACACTTGTTGATGATACTGATGATCAACTGGTTCTCCAGGGAAGCCAGACCGACAACGCTCATATTTTCATCCATGATAAGTGATGGCAGAAGAGTAAGCCTGTTGTATTGCGGACGCGTCAACTGGCTGAGGATTACGCTCATATTCTGGGCCATAAAGTCTGCCTTGCCGTCATTTACCATTTTCAAACCTTCTTCCACATCCTGGCAGTACAGAATGGTGAACAAAGGATAGTTCTGACAGATAAATGCATCGAGAGCCGCATAGGATTTTGGAAGAACCATCCTGTATGACACACTGGATGACAAGGCATCAAACGACCGGTTTTTCAATGCAACCAGAGAAACTACATCGCTGTAATATGGATCAGACAAAACGTATGAAGGCTGATGAAAATCACTGTTTTCATGGAGAACGCCTACAACAAGTGCAGTTGGATTCTGAGTAAGGAAATCTAGAGTTCTGACACCTTTTTCCAGAACCTCATACGTAAACTGCAACCCCGAAATTTCACTGATAATGCTCATGATATCAACAGAAATTCCCTGTAACGAACCTGCAGCATCAAAATAGGAATACGGAGGTCGTCCGCCAACATAGGCAAGTGTTATCTGAGGATTTCCTGCTATGAAATCACGTTCTTCCTGAGTAAAATTCTGTGCCCACAACCGGGTATCAGGAGCAAAGAGAACTCCGGAAAAAAAGAGAAGAAACGTGAAGACCTTAAGATTTCTTAAGATTATTTTCATACTGCTATGATACCACTGAAGAATAAAATGCAAAGGAATATTCTATGGTCATCGTAACAAAGTTAAGAAAATAACAATTTACTGAAAAATTAAAGTGCAGCTTTAATGACAAAGTCAACTAACTGTGCTACAGTAAGAGTATCACATCACGGAGCTGGTGCAACAGGCACGAAAGCTCAAAGGAGAACGTCTAAAGAATGGAGAAAATCGTAGTCTCTGCGAATGTCGCAACCAAGACCCGTCCCGCAGCAAGCGCGAATGTCCACATGCAGACCACCGGTATTATCTGGTTCCCTGCATTCACCACTAATTCCATTATCAACAACTTTTGACGTTTAGAAAGCCTTCCTGATTGATTCGGTGCTTTCTAAACAATTACTAAATTGGAGAAGCACACGATGACATCAACATTTTATAAACCAGTATTAGACCTGGAAGCTACCGGTCTTCAGATTAAAACCCTTCGTAAAGCAGCAGGTATTTCAGTACGCACATTGCAGGCTTTATTCAACTTTCCCAATCCACAGGCTATTTACAACTGGGAAACCGGAAAAAACATGCCTTCAATCGACAACCTGCTGGTTCTTGCAACAATCTTCAACGTAAATGTAGAAGATATTGTACGGACCCGCACGGTAGAGGTTGAGGTTTATGAAGACTTTAAGAAATCGGCATGATTCATATCATGGCATATGCAATCTGCTGCATATGCCATATGATTACCTGCCGATTTCTGCTATAGTCAGAGTATGAATGATCTGATTACCCTTACTGACACTATTTCATACCTGCCGTCACAACAGAATCCCCTGTCCTGTGAAGTCATCTTCATTAAAGATGGCGACACCACCTGGATTTTTGATACCGGCATGTCCAGGAAGGCCGCTGAAGCCATCAACGCTATCGACGGCAAAAAGAATATCGTCATTTCCCATTTTCATCCTGATCATACCTGGAACCTGCACCACGTTACCTGGGACGATCTGTATGTTTCCAGCTACACTAAACGCTATACCTGGAAAGGTACCGTCATTTCTTCTGACACCACATTCGGCAACGTAACCATTATGCCGCTGCCGTCAAGCCACGCCAAAGGCTGTCTGTGTCTGGTATACGGCGACTATGCCTTTATGGGAGACGGAACGTACAGCAAGGAAAAGAAAGGAAACCATACCTATAACGTGCAGCTGCTGCAGGCTGAAATCCAGGTTCTTGAAAGAATTCCTGCCCGCTATGTAGGTCTTGATCACGACCCCCGCTTTATTCAGGAGCGGAAAGATTTGATTGAACTGCACAAACAGATTTTCGCCCGCAAGCAGGAGGGTAACCCGACCATCAGTGTAGAAGACTTCTTCAACGCCGATGGTTCCGTAGACTACGAAAGCCGGGACGGAAAGAACTAACGCATTCTTTACACAATGCAGAACCAAAGAAGTAAGTAATTTGCGTAAATGGTCTGGAGAAAGTATACTATTGTTAAATACAGTGAACTTTAATCAGTTACTGTCAACCTATTCTGATACACAGGAAATTGCAGATACTTTATTGTGATGCACCCCATCGATTGAGCTTGAAAGGAGACTGTAATGTTTCAGGATATCATTTTATTGATTCATGGATTTATTTTTGTTTTTGTCTACTGCATAAAAGATGACAGTATCTATGATGATAAAACAAGAAAACGTCTTACTATTGCAACGTGGATTATTGGCGTTCCCTATATCATCTTCCTGACAATAATGTCGGTATATCTGTCACAATATAACTATTAAGCTTTTATCCGTAAAAAAAGCCGCTAATCCTGATGATTTCAAGATTCTGCGGCTTTTTCATTTACGCGACTGACACGATTCGAACGTGCGACCTGCGGATTCGAAGTCCGACGCTCTATCCAGCTGAGCTACAGTCGCATTTTTCCGTTGAAACGATGTTTACCATCCTACCCGGGTAAAAAAAAACAGAACCGAAGTTCTGCCTCTTTTCTTTGTTAGCCTTGCGGCCAGGGTGCCTGGAGGGATTTGAACCCTCGACAACCAGATCCACAATCTGGCGCTCTACCCCTGAACTACAGGCACCATGTTTTGCAAGAGTGACTATAGCAAAAAGGATAGAGTCCGTCAAGCGGTAGCAGAAGAAATATTTATTCCTCGTCTCCAGGAGCAAACAATACTAAATCCGGAATTTTTACACTGAAGTTGGAATTAAGTTCACGTTCGCTTTTCTCTGCAACAACCGGTACATCAAAGAAGTACAGTAATTTCTCCATTCCGGCAGCAGTCACTTCGAGAGTGAATTTAAATACTTTACTTTCACCTTCACTATCAGCCTTCAATGGTTTTGGCCAGAAACTAAAGGCACCATTGGTTAACGAAGATGTAGCACAGGGATTTGGCCAGGTGTAGTCCACCATTTCTACCAGTTTATCGTTACACAGCAATGATACACAGGCATTGCTGACAGGTTCAAAAGAAAGACCATCAAATACATTTCCAATAACAGTGGGAAAATTGAATACCGGGGTCTGAGCTTTATGCGTTTTTCCGTTCTGGTTATGATACGGACGCCGTACCGAATTTACTGCATGCATACCCTCAAGAATCAGCTTATCGATATCTGCAATCAGCTGTTTATCCTCATGATTCACGGTATGAGTAAGGCCACGACCGGAAACAACGTACTTAGGGGGAACTCGGTTCAGTACGTAGCTGAGTGTATCAAGCTGGCAATGTTCGCAGCTGCAGGTAAGCCATGAGGCTTTGGTTTTCTGAACCTGTTCGTACAGACGAGTTACACGGTCATACACCTGCTCTTCCATTATGTTATGAACTTTCATTTTCTCCTCCGGTTAACAAACACTAAATCCATTATAGCTACATTCCTTTCATCCGACAAATTTTTTCCCTTCACTCCTGAATCGTTGTTTGATTCTATGGATTGTGATAAAGTTTTACTATAAATGAAAAAGCTGTTACCCATTGTCCTAAGTATGTATTCTCTTTCTTTTGCCCTCTCTTCATGCAGCCAAAGTTCGGAGATGCACCTTAACCCTACTGAATCAGATACGTTGCGATACGAAACCCTTATGTATGCAAAAGCCATTACCTGGACCGGGCAAAGTGAAGAAACTGATGATACTCAGAAGCAAAACAGCAAGAACGACATTCCCTACCGCTTCAACGAACAGCTTTCCATCTCTTTTGAACCGCGATCCACCAGTGTGTATCCCGAACTCAACGGCTTTGGAAGTCTTGATACCACAGAACTTTCCCCAGCTATAAAAAAACAGACAGAGAACTTTTTGCAGAATCTTGAGTCAGGCATTGTTGATTCCAGTTATTTTGATTCTGACTATCGTTTTGCTGCCGTTACCGCTCAGTATCAGCTTAATCTGATAAATGACACTTTTTCTCAATTCATGATTGGGAAGCCTTTCATTCCGCAGAATACTGAACGCCCTGTATTTGAAATTCCAGTCTATGCCGTTATGCATAAAACAGGCTATCGTATCCGTCTGTTTCTCAATCCAGATCAAGCCGTAAAAAATACATTCCTGATTCAGCAGATTTCTTTTGAGGTACTGAATCGTGAATGATCAACTTTCGCCCATTGAACGGGATGTTGTACTGGAAGCTGTAGAAACAGTCAGTTCCCCCTGGATTATCCAGGCAAAAAACAATCCTAACCGTATATTCGTACCTCAGGGAAAGACATCCCTTCATGCACGGAGCATTCTATTCATTCCCTACACCGCCGTACCTCAGGAAGTATTTGCTCCGATTTTGGGAATCGACGCTGCAGTGTTCTTTTTTTACGGTGGACGAGGCATGTTTTTTTCCAGTAAAGCACAAAAAACTGCACAAGGCACCGCATTTGTCATTTCTCCTGCCATTTATAAACAGGATGATATTCCCCATCAGCAGAACCATCACTTACAGGCTAAGCTTTATTACAATGGGTTTACCAGTTCAACCTCTGTACTGAACTGCGAATCCGTGGATGACTATCCTCTTTTTGATCCCTATACCTGGCTTCACTTTTCCGCTGGCACGATGGAAAAATGCAATGACCTGTTATTTGAAATAGGAGAATTAGAAGCAGTCACTTTTAAGAAAACTTCCCCCGCAAGGGAATCAATGGAAATTGCCAAACGCATTCTCTATCTTCCGGAACATGTCCTGCCTGCAAAGAATTATTTTCCTTTTGATGCAGAAGTTACTACTGACGATGTATTCTCTTCTGAACTGCAGATGCTGTACGAAGATACTGCAAAACAGAACAGTGAATGCTTCATTCCCTTTGCAGAAAGCCCAAACCATGATGTTCATACCATCTGTAAAACCATCAGTGACAGTCCGGTAATTTCACCATTTGAAATTTTACAGACCATTATGTTTTTGCCGGGAATCCGCTTTCTGGCAGAACAGGAGAAAAAAGTCGACAGCGTACTGGGCCGTCATCCCCCTTACACCATTCTGTACATCACCGAATCAAAAATCATTCTGGGATCTCCACAGACTGACACTATTCTTACCTATGGAGCAGAGTATCCCATTGCCCTTTATGCAGACTGCGGTCCGGTTAAACGGGAAATTACGGCATCTGTAAAAGTTACCCAACGGTTTGATTTTCAAAATGCTTTTTTTGTTGCTGCAACTCTTATGAATCTGAAAGAAGAAGACAAACGTTTTCTTTATGAAAAACTATATAAAACCCACTACAAATGAGGTAGCCCACCATGAAAGAAAATACTATGGATGCTCAGCAGGCTCTGTTCTGTGCTGACTTTGAAACTAAAACAGGGGAAAAAGCCGTATCATTGGAACTGGTATCACTGGAAGCAAGTGCAGAAAACCTGAAAAAGTTGAAACTGCAATATCCTGCAGGTCAGTTCTGTCTGTGGGGATTACTCGTTTTATGTGAATCAAAAGCCGTGTTTTTTTTCTCACATGCACAGGACTTTACTATCATGGGATTCAAACCGACCAACAGTGATTCTCTTGCTACCAAAGAACAGGTAGTCCGCCTGTCAGATACCCCTCAGGCACTTTCACTCAGTCGTCCAGTATATAAAACATGGTTAAGCAGGGTATTTGCTCCAAATAATGTGTTACTGGGAGAAACAGCAGAAGGGGCAGTCTTCACGCTAAAAACCATGAAGAAAGCTTCTCAGGTGTTAGAGCAGCTTTCTTCATTCATTACAGCTCAGTAAGTTTCTGATACCTGTCAGGCTGAAGGTTTCTGCTCCAGCGGTTTATCTTCCGGAGGAGTATACGAACCAAGAATGACCGCAACCGGGTGAAGGAAGGGGAAGTTCTCGCAAACGATCTTTACGATTACCATCATAGGAACACCAAGAATTAACCCGGTAAATCCCCAGATCCAGCCCCATAAAGACAAAGAAGCAATAATGACAAAGGGACTTAATCCAAGATTTTTTCCCTGAACGCGTGGTTCAATAATATTACCTAAGGTGAAATTCACCAGAAACATAAATAGGAAAACCCAGAATACCGGTCCAATTCTTGGCCAGAATTGCAGTAATGCAAACAGGGTTGTTCCTAATACAGAAATGATTGAACCAAAGCTGGGAACAAAATTAAGTACAAAAGCAAAGAACGCCCAGATTACCGCGAAATCAAGACCAATTACCTTTAATCCTACAAAAACAAGAATACCGGTCAGTAACGAAATAAAGAATTTTGTCGATATGTAACGGGTAACCTGGTCGATAATACCGGTAATCATCAGAGTTACACGCTGCTGAGATTCCATCTGCCGGTCGTTTTCTTCTTCAGGAGAAATGCAGGCAGCCTGCAGTTTCATCCGAAGATAACGCATTTCAGCCAGAAAGAAGATGGCACAGAGTAATACCATTACAAACGATTTTACAAATGAAATAGTACCAGTTGAAAGGCTGATAAGGAAATTCTGAACTGCAGAACGAACACCCATCTGATTCCATAAGTTATTGAACAGTGTATCATCAGGATCAAAAGGCAAATTCAGGGCATTGGCAATTGTCTGATAGATGATGACAAAACGCTCTTCATACTTTGGCATGGTATTTACAATACTGGTTACACTTGTGGCAATAAGCTGACCGACAACGTACAACACAGCCGCAACAATTACCAATATAATGACAATACCGACTGCCCAGGGCATATGAACAGTCCGGTGTAATTTTACCAGTACTGGTTCAAAAACCAGCGAAATAAGAATTGCTATAGTCAGGGGAAGGACAACTGATGCAGTCATTTTAAGAACTGCTGCCACTGCAATAACAGTTAAAATAAGCAGCGCAATAAAAATTGGCTTCTGATAATCAGGTTTCTGCTCCATAACATACCTCTGCTGCAAAAAAAAGACACCGGGTGTCGGTGTCTTTCAGTATAACACTAAAAACCTTTTCTGTACGGCTTAGCGTTTGATCACGTCAAATCCGCAGAATGGAACCAGTGCTTCCGGCACGGTAATTGAACCATCTGCGTTCTGGTAGTTTTCAAGGATTGCTACCATGGCGCGTGAAACAGCTACTGCAGTTCCGTTCAGCATGTGAACGTATTTGTTTTTACCGTCATCATCCTTATAGCGAACGTTCAGACGGCGGGCCTGGAAATCGGTACAGTTGGAGGTAGAAGTAACTTCACCCCATTCACCGCCGTTACGGCCAGGCATCCAGGCTTCCAGGTCCCACTTGCGGTATGCAGGAGCACCCAGGTCACCGGTACAGGTATCTACTACACGGAATGGAAGTCCCAGCCCGGTAAAGATTTCTTCTTCAATCAGACGCAGCTGTTCATGGAGCCGGTCAGAATCTTCAGGCAGACAGTATACGAACATTTCCAGTTTGGTGAACTGGTGAACGCGGTACAGCCCCTTACTGAACTGTCCTGCACTACCTGCTTCACGGCGGAAACAGTGTGAAAGACCGCAGTACATAAGAGGCAGTTTTGACTTGTCCAGAATTTCGTTACTGTGGTAACCACCCAGGGTGATTTCTGCAGTTGCAACCAGACAGGTGCCTTCTTCTTCAATGTTGTATACGTTTGATTCATTACCGCGCGGGTTGAAACCGATACCCTGCAGGATTTCTGCACGGGCAACGTCAGGAGTAATGAAGGGAGTAAAACCGTGTTTACGAAGAATGTTCAGTGCGTACAGAACAAGAGCCTGTTCCAGGAATACGGCTTCGTTTTTCAGGTAGTAGAACTTAGGACCAGAAACTTTGGTAGCTTCATCAAAATCAATAAGGTCCAGTTCCTGACCAAGCTGAACGTGGTCTTTTGGTTCAAAGTCGAACTTGCGTGGAGTACCTACAACTTTTACTTCCAGATTCTCACTGTCTACTTTTCCGACAGGAGCATCAGGATGGGCCATGTTAGGGATTTTACGTCCGGCAATATCAAGTGTTTCTTCTGCTTCGTTGGCTTCTTTTTCTACAACGGCAATCTGCTCTTTAATGGCTTTACCGTCTTCAATCAGCTTTGCACGTTCTTCAGGAGAAAGTTTTCCTTTCATGGCTTTAGCGTTCTCGTTGCGCTTAGCCTGAAGATCCATCAACTTTGTTACTAATTCGGTACGTTTATCAAATAAGCGAACAACTTCATCTGCATCAGCATCCATGTTGCGAGCAGCGATATTTGCCTTTACGGCGTCAAGATTTTCCTTGATAAATCTGTAATCTAACATAATGAAAATAGTGTACTATTCTGTATTTCTTTATTCAATATGGTGAAAGCCACCCCCATTTGATATACTGATATCTATGAACGAAAAACTTACTGACGCCGAAAAAGAATCACTCTTCAAGAAAAAAGCCCGCCCGGTAAAAATATTTCTTACCTGTCTCATTATTTTCATTCTGCTTTTTTCCCTTTGTACTGCCGGCATCATGCTGTACAAAAACAAATTGCTGCATCCCGAACCGTACAACCTGCCACCGGCACAGACAGAAACTCTTACAGCTTTTCTGAATGAAAACTATCCCGTAACCATTCTGCGGGATCTGCCCTATACTGTTCAAAATCCAGATCTTGCAATTCAGGCCAACAGTGTCATTATTGCAGATGCCAGTAACGGCTGTATTCTGTATGAAAAAAATGCTGACCAGCTGATTCCACCGGCCAGCATGAT
This sequence comes from Treponemataceae bacterium, assembly GCA_045597345.1. Lineage (GTDB taxonomy): Bacteria > Spirochaetota > Spirochaetia > Treponematales > Treponemataceae > Treponema_I. The sequence goes on along the minus strand of JAZLJW010000212.1, from coordinate 28,634 downwards.
AAAACTTGCCGTCATGTATGTTGTAGAACATGCCATTGAAGAAGGTATCATCGGCTACGATGACGTGGTAGAACTGCCTCCGGAAAGCTGGGCTTGCAACCTGCCACCTGACAGCAGTGTCATGTTCCTTTCTGAAGGCCAGCACGTTACGGTTGACGAACTCCTGCAGGGCTTGGCGGTTGTTTCAGGAAATGACGCAGCCTATGCCCTTGCCGCACATGTAAGTGGCTCTGTAGAAAATTTTGTAAAAGAAATGAACAATGTTCTGCAGGGATTAGGACTCACTCATACCACGGTGGTAGAACCCAGTGGTTACAGCGAAGAAAATACTACTACGGCCCGTGAATTTCTGTCGTTCTGCCGCACCTACATTCATGACATTCCCGATACCTTGGAGCGTTACCATTCGCTTGAACAATTCTCATATCCGAAGGAGCACAATCTGCCAGACGGCATGAAACCTGGCCAACCTACCGGCAGCTGGCTGATTCTTAGCTCTCCCCTTACCCGGAAGAACACCAATAAGGCACTGGCTCTTATTCCCGGAGCAGACGGGCTTAAAACCGGCTATATTGAAGAATCAGGTTTCAATCTGGCGCTTACTGCAGAACGGAATGGAACCCGGTTCATCTCAGTTACCATGCGTGGTCCCGGATCAACCACCGCAGAAGGAAACAAAATCCGTGCAGAAGACGGTGCTACCCTCATGGACTGGGCGTTTGACAACTTCACCAGCGTTCCGGTTGATTCAGTTTCCCCCATTGCTATGACTGTTACCGGTGCAAAGGATATCAGTGCAATAGAGCTGATTCCCGCCCGCGATATACACAGTGTGACTGTACCGCATATCAACGGCATCACAAAAAGTACGCTGCAGCAGGATATTCCGTTGAGAGTTACTGTAACCGTTCCTGATCATCTGCAGGCACCGGTTCTTCAGGGGAAAATGTATGGAAAAATTGAGTATGCCGTTGGTTCTACCGTTTTACAGACGGTACCATTACTGGCAGACCGCAGTGTTGAACCCAGCGGTAAAATCAAGCGTCACATAGAAGAGTTTCTGCTGAAGTAAAATCTGCCGGAACACAGGGAGATGATCACATCATTATCCCTGAGCTTCACGGGCATGTTTTGCAGTTACAATCTCATCGATGATTTTTTCTTCTTCTTTCTGCCGTTCTTTCTTCCATTCGGCATACTTTTTTTCCCGCAGCTTGTCGATTATTTTGCGCTGACGCATGGCTTCTGCAAAAAGAGTACGTTTTTCTTCAACGACAAGCTCTGCCTGAGCCAACTCCTGCAAAACCTGTTCTTTCCGCGTATCCAGACGGACAATATAGCGTTCGATTGTCTGCATGGCCACCGGATCAGAAAGTCCATGCCGGCTGGTATTCGTTGCAACCCGGTCTTCTGCTATCTGCCGCAGTTCTGCTTTTAAACGTTCAGAAACGGCAATAGCTTCTGCAAGAGCAGCTTTAGCTTTATCTTCTTCAAACTGTCGTAATTCAAGAAGCTTTTCCAGCTTAAACGTAAACTTTTTCACCAGTTACAACCCTATAAACGGTTTATTCCGGCTGCAGTCTGCAATTCCTCTTCCGGGATGGCAACATCAACAAGCTGTCCCATGGAAGTAAGCGTTTCATTAATGGGGCACGGTTCATAGGCATCCTGACACAGGAAATCTTCAATTGCCGGATGCAAAGCAACCGCCTGATCAATAGCAGGGTTTACTCCCGTTGGAATTGCACCCATGGTAATCATATCTTCATTTTCAGCATACAGCGCCATATTCTGCCGCAATTTTGCGTAGGCTTTGCGAGTATCAGGCCCCATAACCTGACGGTCAAGACGACTGATACTGTTCAATACATCAATAGCAGGATAATGATAGGCAGCAGCAAGACGACGACTTAAGAACACATGGCCATCCAATGTTGCACGTGCTGTATCTGCAATGGGTTCGTCGGTATCATCACCATCAACAAGAACCGCATAAAACGCAGTAATGCTTCCTTTTTTATTGGTACCGCTGCGTTCCATCAGTTTCGGCAGCAGTTCAAATACACTGGGAGGAAATCCACGCTGTGCAGGTGGTTCACCGATGGCAAGCCCAATTTCACGCTGAGCACGGGCAAATCGGGTTACGTTATCAAACATCAGCATAACGTCCTTTCCCTGATCCCGGAAATATTCAGCAACGGCAGTAGCAACATACGAGCCACGTAACCGGCACAAGGGACTTTGATCGCTGGTTGCAACAATAACAACGGAGCGCTTCATCCCCTCTTCGCCCAAGTCATTCAGAATGAATTCATTTACTTCGCGGCCACGTTCACCAATAAGGGCAATAACATTTATATCAGCATTGGTATTTCTGGCAATCATACTGATAAGCGTTGATTTTCCGACACCAGAGCCTGCAAAAATACCCATGCGCTGTCCTTTACCAACAGGTGTCAGGGCATCTATGGCACGAACACCAGTAACAATCCGTTCCCGGATAGGAGGACGGTCCAAAGGATCTGGTGGAGCTGCCACCGCCGGATACCAGGCTTCCGGAACTATTTCACCTTTCTTATCGTATGCTTTTCCTGTTGCATCCAGAACGCGCCCTAGAAGGCCGGGTCCTACTCCTACCTGAAGCACAGACCCTGAAGCGGTCACTTTGCAGCCAATTTCAATACCTTTTGTTTCGCCATAGGCCATTAATTTAACGGTAGAACCATCAAGTCCAACAACTTCAGCCAGTACATTCTGATTGGCATAAGGAATCTGTATGGTACACAGCTCCCCGATAACAGACTGCGGTCCCTTGCTTTCTATAAGCATCCCGTTTACCCGGGTTACTTCACCGGTAAAGAGAATTGTCTCTGCATTTTCTACGCTGCGGATATATTTATCAAAAATAGATTCCATAATGATTTTCAGTCGTTGATTCCGCTTGTTCTGGCCACCGTTTTGATAGGTGAAACTTCCAGAATCTTCTGTTCAAGTTCTGTCAACTGACTGGATATACGTGCATCAATTGCACCAAAGTCAGTTTCTACAATACAGCCACCACGTTCAACGGTAGAATCTTCTGCAATAGTAATGCTTTTTACACTTTCTACAGCAGCCATGAATTCTTTGGTATGCTCTGTTGTCAACTGCACATCTTCCAGGTTAACACGGATAGTAACGTCTCCACGACCCTTCATTCGCTTTAATGCCTGTACAACATTCTGCATAACTACCTGTCGCTGGCTTTCCGAAATAACCTTTACAACTTTACGGGTAATCAACAGTACCAGGTCGACAATCTGCTGTTCGGTAGAATCCAGTATCTCCTGACGTTTTTCCATGGTCTTTTCGTTGATGACATGCAGACGGTCAACCAAACGCAGAACTTCCTGTTTTCCTTCGTTATAGCCGTCTTCTATACCTTTATCAAAACCATCTTTATAGGCGTCCCCCACGGTTTTATCCCGTTTCTGTTCGCCTTCCTGAAGGATTTCAAGACTCCGCTGTTCAGCCTGACGGATAATTTCTGCAGCTTCTGTTTCTGCCTGTTGCTTTATAACTGCTGCCTGGTCAGTCTTACGCTTTACTTCTTCAAAAGCGGACTGTTCAGCCTGCTTGATAATGGCTTCTGCCTGCGCATGAGCCTCATCAAGCATCCGTTTTTTTTCCAGCTCCCATTCAACCTTAAAAGCTTCAGCTTCACGCCGAAGATCGTCTGCTGTGGGGCCTTCAAAGACCGGCTCTTCAATAACTTCTACTTCTTCTTCAACAGGAGCAAAATTACGGAAGGGTTTCAGCTGCACCTTATCATCAAGAGTCTTTATTTCATTAATCGTAAAAACGTTTTTAGCCATATATCAACCTGCTTTTATACAACAAGTTCGTCTTCGCCACTGCGTGCAATAACGATTTCGCCGGAATCTTCCAGACGACGGATGGTAGATACAATCTTCTGCTGGGCTTCTTCTACGTCTTTCAAGCGTACCGGTCCCATGAATTCCATATCGTCTTTGAGCATGGCTGCCGCACGTTTTGACATATTGCGGAAAATTTTGTCCTGTACTTCGGTATCAACGGATTTAAGTGCCTTGGCAAGTTCAGGTGTATCAACTTCACGCATAACTTTCTGAATGGCACGGTCGTCCAGCATAACGATATCTTCGAATACGAACATGCGTTTCTTGATTTCTTCTGCCAGATCCGGATCTTCTTCTTCCAGAGATTCGATAATGGCCTTTTCAGAAGAACGGTCAACAAGGTTGAGGATTTCAACGATGGATTCAACACCACCGGCAGCGGTATAGTCTTCGCTGGACAGGGTTGAAAGCTTCTTTTCAAGTACGCGTTCAACTTCACGAAGTACATCAGGTGAAGTTCGGTCCATCAGTGCAATACGACGGGCTACTTCACTCTGGGTATCTTCCTGCAGGTTCTGCAGGATTACTGACGCTTTATTCGGTTCAAGGTACGACAGAATCAGCGCAATGGTCTGCGGATGTTCCTGCTGGATAAAGTTCAACAGATGAGCAGGGTCAGTACGCCGGATAAAGTCGAACGGGCGAACCTGCAGACTGGAAGTAAGACGGTTGATGATATCAATGGCTTTCTGGGAACCTACTGATTTTTCAAGCAGTTCACGGGCAAAGTCGATACCGCCACTGGTAATGAAGTTCTGAGCCTTCATCAAATCCTGGAACTCACGGAGTACCTGTTCCTTAAAATCTGAATCTACGGTTTCCAGACGGGCAATTTCAAAGGTTAATGTTTCTACTTCGTCTTCACGCATGTGCTTGAAGATTTCAGAAGAAATTTCAGACCCAAGTGAAACCAGGAAGATAGCGGCCTTCTGACGACCATTCAAGCTGCGGTAATCTTTCGGTTTCTTATTGCCGGCGGCTGCTGGCTTTGGAACCGGTTTTGCTTTTTCTGCCATACTATTCCTCCATCAACCAGGTGCGCAGGAGCATTGCAACGTCTTCCGGATGTTCTTTTGCCAGAGCAATGGCATTTTCCTGAAGTTCCGCCCGTTCACGCTCTTCAACAGACATGGTAACTTCCATACCAGCCTGTTCTGCTTCCCACAAGGTCTTTTCGCGTTCCATCTGATGCTGGCGCAGGATTTCTTCTTCTTTTTGACGACGTTTGCGTTCCAGTTCACGGCTGATCATGCGGAATACGATGAATGCCAGCAGAACCGCAGCAATACCTGCTGCTGCATAGATAATGGTGCGCTGGGTCTGACTCTTACGCAGCTCTTCTGCATCTTCGTCTGCAAACTGAGCACGCCGGTCAAACTGAATATTTTCTATCGTTACTGAATCGCCGCGTGTTCTGTCATAGCCAATGGCATTCTGAATGAATCGTTCAGCTTTTGCCAGATCCTCATCACTTACAGGATGATATTCACGTTGAATCTGTCCATGCTGAATATCCAGATCTCCATTATCTTTATATTTCCGTTCCCAGGTGCCGTCTACAGCAACTGAAACAGTGATTCTGCCGATGGTCGGAGCGCGTACTTCCTGTACATGACTTTCGTTCAATACGTTATTTACCTTTTCGCCCCGCTCTTCTGTTACGGTGTATGCATTGGACATATCGCTGTAAACAGGAGGATTCTGTCCATCAACACCGGCTGGTCCTTCAGGATTATACACTGTTCCTTTGGTAACTTTTGTAACGGTTTCAGAAGAAATAGGCAGATATTCACGTTTAAGGGAGTCATCATACGGAGTATCCTTGTTATCTTCATTGATGATGATAGGAGAATATACTGTTGACTGAACCGTTTTCTCTGACATATCCATGTCGATTTTAATGTTCAGGTCGCGGACACGGTCTGGCCCGAAAATATCCTGCACTGTCTTCAAGAGTTTAATGCGGTATTCATCCTGCAGATTACTGATAAGTCTCTGCTGACGTGCGTATACATCGGTTTTTTCGATTTCGCGCAAATCATCAAAATTGTTTATCCGGACACCTGTTACCGAGTCGATAATAGCAATATTACTGTCCTGGAAGCCTGAATACGTGAATTTGATAATCTGCTGGATTGCTTCAATCTTTTTACGGTTTGTTGCAAGATCACTACCTGGTTTTGGGGTAACTACGGCACTGGCTGTCGGTTCCCGACGGTCACTGGCAAACAGGGTATTCTGCCCGTCTATATCCATGCTGAGACTTACTGCATCAACATCACCCAAGGCAATAATCATGTTTTCTGCCTCACCGATAATAGCACGGCGTATATTTACATCATTAAGGAAATCGCTGGTTGTCCACCGGTCTACATCAAAAATAGCCCACGGTTCGGTAGTTGTGGGGATGATTTTTTCCCGGATGAGCATACCTTTTGCGTGACTGGCAGTTGCCCTGTCTTTTACATAAATAATACCGTTGACGGTACGATATGAAATGTTTTCGGTATCAAGGCGAACCTGTATGTTGGAAAGTACTGATTCATCAAAGGTAGTATTGAACAGGGCTTCTTCCGTAGGACCTGAAGAAATACGCCCTACCAGTATGAGTGCGCCAATAACTACGACAGCAATACCGATAAGAATTGCTTTTTGGACTTTTGACCATTTGGACCACAAGCCTTTAGCCTGTGATACAACTTTTTGGATCCATTCGTTCATTAATCCCTCCCGTGAACGAATAATTCCGGTATAGACATCCCCCTAAACCCAAAGGATACACTACACCCGTATACTACATATATTCTACCACACTATTGCAAATCTACAAAGTGCAGGCACTCTTACGAGCCATTTTCTGTGTGAAAAGATACAGTCTGTGAACGAATATCTGTGTAATGATTATCTTGTAGTAGATATTTCTGACCAGGCTTTGGTAATGCGGTCAATGACTGTCTGAGCAATATTCAGAGACATACTGGCCTGAGCCATGGCAATGGTTACATCATGTACATCTACTGAATCTGGATCAGTAATGAGCTTTTCCACCATGGCAGTACTGTTGTACTGAGTATCATTTACGTACTGCGCAGCCTGCAGAAGATATTGTTCAAAAGAAGTTGCGTTTTTTTTCGCTTCAGTGGTAACTGATTTTCCGAAAGAATTTGTTGCACCGGCAGCCTCTGAAGCCAGAGGAGCACTGCCGATATGAGCAGGATTGGTCCTGGTCATTTGAAATGTAGATACGATATTCATTTTAGTAATTACTCCCAAAAAGCCTGTTTTAAAATAAAACAGACCTAAACCCGTATTCTACTTTAACTTACTTATTGCCCGATAGCAAGAGCCTGCTGGAACATTTCCTTTGACCCCTGGATTACTGATGAATTGGCTTCATACGCACGGCTTGCAGCAATAAGGTCAACCATTTCGGTTACGATATTGATATTGGGATATTCTACATATCCAACGTTGGGACCGCTTAAAATGGCATGAGGATGGGTTGGATCATATACCAGGCGCCCCTGGGTATCATCTTTTTCAATACGTGAAACACGTACTCCCTGCCCCGCACCTGAATCAAATTCTTCAGGAGTGAAAACACCGCGGAACTGCGCACCTGCAGCAGGCTGTACAATGACACGGCTGCGTTTGTAGGCGCCTCCTTCCGGAGTACGGGTTGAGTTTGCATTGGCAATGTTATCAGCAATGATATCAGAACGAAGTCGTTCAACGCTCATGCCGGATGCTGCAATATTAATTGTTGAAAAAAGTCCCATGTGTACCGCTCCTTATTATTTAAGAACCATCTTAATCTGACTGAACTGGAAGTTTTCCATAGCAGTAAGCAGCTGATAGTTCATCTGAGTTTTCAGGATGAGCATTGCTTCTTCTTCTGCATCTACGTTATTTCCGTTTGCTTTGCTGGTTGAAAGATAGTCTGTTACACGGCGGGGTTCAACTGAACGATAGTCGGTAACGCCAGCAGATTGAATATGACGGGGATCTGTAGTTCTAAGGGTAAAGGTTTCACCTGCTTTTGCTGCTTTTTCACTTTCCAGTGCGCGTTTCAGCTGGCTTTCAAAATTGACTTCTGTACGTTTGAAATTGGCAACTTCTGAGTTTGCCAGGTTATTGGCGCTAACCTGATAGCGGAGTGTTGTTACATCCAGTGCTCTGTGGAGCATGTCTACAGAACGTGAGAAACTGTTCATAAAAAAACCACCTTAGAGGGGAACTTCCCTGTACCTCTCTACAGTGGTTATCGGTATATGAAAATACGACTTTAGTGATTTTTCACGTTTTGTGTTGAAAAAGCGGGAGATGGCAGTTTGCGGGCGGTTATGAAAATACGGGAAGGAAGACAGAGACTGACAAAAACTGTTGCAGGCCGGTTCGATAGTTTCCTTGACGGCCTGTACCTGTAGCGACGCTAGCGAGCGGTTTTTACATTAACCGCGAGTTTGCGCCGCAAACTCGTTAAGTTCGACGTCAGTCGAACGTCACTGACTGGTAGTATTTTTATAACCGTTACAGAATATATTTACTCAAATCCTGGTTTTGAACGACGTTATTCAGTTTTTCGTCTACGTAGTCAGCGGTGATGGTGATGGTTTCGCCGGCATGTTCATCAGCTTCAAAGCTCAGGTCTTCCAGCAGAGTCTCCATAATGGTATGCAGACGGCGGGCCCCGATGTTTTCTACCCGGTTATTCACATCCTCTGCCAGCTGACTCATCTTGTCGACAGCATCTTCTGCAAACTGGATGGTAACGTTCTCCGTAGAAAGCAGTGCCGTATACTGGCGGGTCAGGCTGTTTTTCGGTTCTGTAAGAATGCGTTTGAATTCTTCTGCATGCAGTGAATCAAGTTCAACACGAAGCGGGAAGCGTCCCTGCAGTTCAGGGATCAGATCACTGGGTTTTGACACGTTAAAGGCACCGGCAGCAATAAACAGAATGTGAGTAGTATCAATAACGCCCCATTTGGTGTTTACATTGGACCCCTCTACGATAGGCAGAATATCACGCTGCACACCTTCACGGCTTACATCGTGGCTTGAATGGCTTGAGCCACCGGCAATCTTATCGATTTCATCAATAAAGATGATGCCCATGTTTTCAACACGTTTTTTGGCTTCATCGGTCACCTTATCAGGATCAACCATGCGGTCCAGCTGTTCTTCCATCAGAAAATTGCGGGCTTCTGCAATGGTTACGGTCTTTTTACGGGTACGGTTACCATTGAGCATACTGGTAATATTCTGCATGGCCTGTTCCATGTCTTCCATGTTCCCCATCATCTCGATGGAAGGCCCCTGTACTTTCCGCTGAATGGCAATTTCCACTTCACGGTTTTCAAGTTTACCTTCGCGCAGCATGGTTCGGAATTTCTCACGGGTAGCCATCATAGAAGGATCTGGTTCTTTCTGAGCTTCTTCTGTTTTCTGACTGCCAGACGCTGCGGAATCATCTTCGGTTTTGGCTTCATCTTTTCCGATAGAAATAACGCTGCCGAATCCCATACCGCCGGGAAGAGCAAAGAACTGTCCGTTATCCGGGACAGATTTCGGTTCCGGCTTCTTAGCAGAGCCACTACCGGGCAGCAGCAGATCAAGCAGTTCATCTTCTACTTTCTGCTGGGCAGCAGCCTTCAAAGTTTCCTGCATTTCGGCCTTTACCATATTACAGCCAACAGCCATAAGATCGCGGATCATAGATTCAACATCACGACCAACATATCCAACTTCGGTATATTTTGTTGCTTCTACCTTCAGAAATGGTGCTCCAACCAGTTTTGCAAGACGGCGGGCAATTTCTGTTTTTCCGACACCAGTAGGACCAATCATGAGAATATTTTTGGGAGCAATTTCATCACGAATATCTTCCGGCAGCTGCTGGCGGCGGGTACGGTTCCTAAGGGCAATTGCAACACTTTTCTTTGCTTTCTGCTGGCCAACGATATAGGTATCAAGCTGCTTTACGATTTCTTTTGGGGTAAGGGTTTCCAGTGCTTTTTCCATTTTCTGTTTTCTCCTTACAGAACTTCTGAAGTTACGTGGTGATTAGTGTAGATACAGATGTCTCCGGCAATTTTCAGCGATTTTTCGGCAATTTCCAGAGCGCTGTAGTCAGATGATTCCAGATATGCAAGTGCTGCAGCATAGGCATAGTTTCCACCGGAACCAATGGCAAGAACGTCATTTTCCGGTTCAATTACGTCACCGGTACCACTGATTAAGAGCATACGGTCTTTGTCTGCAACCATAAGCAGAGCTTCCAGATTGCGCAGAGCTTTATCGGTGCGCCATAATTTTGCCAGTTCTACTGCAGCACGGAGAATATCGCCATTGTATTCTCCAAGTTTAGATTCAAATTTATCAAGCAGGTTAAAAGCATCTGCAGTGGCACCAGCGAAACCGGTGATTACCTTTCCGTTATAAATACGCCGTACTTTGGTGGCATTACCTTTCATTACAGTGTTGCCCATGGTTACCTGACCGTCACCGGCCATGGCAATATGACCATCTTTTTTTACACAGACAACAGTGGTACTGCGGATTTTTTCATATTCCATAAATCAATCGTCCTTTCCGTGCGGATGTGCACGGTTGTATGTTTCAATCAGTTTGGCGCGGCTTACATGAGTATACCGCTGTGTTGTCGAAATGCTGGAATGTCCCAGCATCTCCTGAACCACACGAATATCAGCACCGTTATTCAGCATGGTAGTTGCAAAAGTGTGTCTGAACGCGTGTGGTGATACCGACTTACCGGTACCTTCAACAGAGGAATACCGTTCCACTATCCAGCGGATTCCACGAACAGAAAGCGGATCTCCCTTCTGATTCACAAACAGCGCTTTAACCGTTTTTTCTGCAGGAATCTTCAATGCCCGCGAAGCCAGATATTCCTTCAGACCGGCAACAGCATCTTCAGAAAACCATACACGCCGTTCCTTTCGTCCCTTTCCCAGCACAATGGCACTCGTCAAGTCATCAGAAAAAGACTCCAGGGTTAAACCCGCCAGTTCCTGCACACGACAGCCCGAGGAATACAAAAGCTCAAAGATTGCCTTGTCCCGTTCTGTCCACAACAGTTCCTTTTCTTCCGGCTGATTACAGAGTGCATTTACTTCAGTCTCTGTCATATACCGTGGAACCCGGATACCGTTTTTTAACGTATGAAGTTCAAGTGCGGGGTTACTTTTAATATAATCAAGTCTTTTGCAATAGGCAAATAAAGAACGCACTGCGCTGATATATCGGTTTACACTTGAAACCGCCTTTTTCTGTCGGACCAGCTGACCGACAGAAGAACGCAGCATAAGAAGGTCGTAGTCTGAAAGGGGAATGGTAGAGCCACCACAGAGAGACATCATGGCATCCAGGTCAAGGCGGTAGCCTTTCAGAGTATATTCCGAAAGGCTCCGAACACCCTGCAGATACACAAGGAATTCATCAACACACTGACCAATAGTCAGCGGTTCACGAGGAACCGTTTCTGCAGGTGTATCAGTCAAGATCGGCATCTACCTCGTCACCATCGGCTGTATGCAGATAATTGCATTCAGGATTGATACAGGATTTAAACGTACCGTGCTTTTTGTCAAATTTCTCCACCATGAACTGGCCACATTGGGGACAGGTTGCATTGGTAGGCTTAAAGTGTGTCAGGAAATCGCAGGTTGGATAATTGGTACAACCGTAGAATTCCCGTCCCCTGCCTTTTGACTTACGGGCAACGATATCACCGTCACAGCGAGGACATTTAGCCAGCGGGATAGACTTGGTATTGTGACATTCCGGAAATCCGGAACAGGCAAGGAAGTACCCGAACCGACCCAGTTTTTTTGCCATGGGTTTACCGCATTTTTCACAGACTATATCAGTCAGCTCATCAATGCTGCCTTTAACACTTTCCAGCTTTGACATGACTTCATCAACGCGTTCATGGAAAGGCCCATAGAATTCTCCCATCATCTTTGGCCATTCGATGGTTCCTTCTGCTACCGAGTCCAGTTTTGATTCAACTTCGGCAGTAAAGTTTTCATTGATTACGTCTGGAAATGATTCAACCAGAATATCGTTGATCATGCGTCCCAGCGTTGTGGGAACAAGCTGCTTGTTGCTGCGGTTTACGTAATACCGGTCAAGGAGAACCGATATAATCGGTGCATAAGTAGAAGGACGGCCAATACCCTTTTCTTCCAGAGTCTTTACAATACTGGCATCAGTATACCGGGAAGGTCCCTGGGTAAAATGCTGTTCCGGACGGAATTCTTTAGCTTCCAGTACGTCGCCCACATCCAATACAGGAAGGGATCCTGAAATTTCATCTTTAGAGGTCAACAGCTTTGTTACCGCATAAAAACCTTTTTCCACCACTTTGCTTGAAGAAGCACGGAAAACGGCGTTTCCAGCCTGAATATCGATACTGGTAGTCCGGATAACGGCGTTTTTCATCTGACTGGAAACAAAAGCTTCCCAAATAAGCTGATACAGGCGCAACTGGTCACGGCTCAAATAATCTTTTACATAGTCAGGGGTATAGGTGACATAGGTAGGACGAATTGCTTCATGGGCATCCTGGGCTTTATTTCCCACTGCATAGATAAGGGGAGATTCAGGAAGCTGATCTGGATATTCCTTTCCAAGCCATACGCGGACATCGTCAAGAGCTGTCTGTGAAATTCGGGTTGAGTCAGTACGCATGTAGGTAATAAGACCAACACGATTTGATCCGATAGGAACACCTTCATACAATTGCTGGGCAATCTGCATGGTCTTACGGGCATTAAAACCAAGGCGGTTTGCAGCTGCCTGCTGCAGCTTACTGGTGGTAAAGGGAGCTTTTGGCTTAACCGTGCGGTCCTGGGTCTTTATATCCTGAACCTTGCATTCAGAGTCCTTAATCTCAGTGATAATCTTTTCTACATCTGCCTGACTCGTTAATGTTGGTTTTTCACCGTTATACTGCACCAGCTGAGCGGTAAAAGCACTTTTTTTCTTGAGGAAATCTGCTTCAAGGCTCCAGTATTCTTCCGGAATGAAGTTTTCTACCTCTGCTTCGCGTTCACAAATCAGGCGGAGTGCTACAGACTGCACACGGCCGGCAGAAAGTCCGTTCTTTACCTTTTTCCACAAAAGAGGAGACAGATTATAACCGACCAGACGGTCAAGGACACGACGGGCTTTCTGGGCATCTACCATTTTTTCATCAATGGTTCCCGGATGTTTTACCGCTTCTTTAATAGCAACAGGGGTAATTTCGTTGAAAATAATACGGTTGATTTCTGCATCAGTTTTTTCTGCAAGAGACCGCTGAAGATGCCAGGCAATGGCTTCTCCTTCGCGGTCAGGGTCCGATGCAAGAAGTACAGCATCAGATTTCTTTGCTTCTTTCTGCAGGTCTTTTAAAACGGCAGCACGGCCGCGAACCGTAATGTATTCCGGCTGAAACCCATTATCAATATCTATGGCAATACGGCTTTTTGGAAGATCAATAAGATGTCCCATAGATGCCTTTACGGTATATCCAGTTCCCAAATACTTTTCAATCGTTTTTGCTTTGGCAGGAGACTCTACAATTACCAAGGTATGTTTTTTTGCTTTAGAAGCTGCCTTTTTCTTTGTAGTCGTTGTGCTCTTCTTTGCAGTTGCCATAATTAATCTCCACATTACAGATCAAATGCCAGCTGGCCGTTGTCAGCCGGAGGCAGATCTTTAACCGCAATCTGATGCGGTAGTATATCATACACGGAATCAGTAACCAGAGCACCATCCAGTGCCAGGGACTGCATTGTCCGTTTGGTAGTTATTTTATCAACCCGTCTGGAGTATTCCACTCCGACAGGATGCAGGAACAGCTCACGGCCCTGTTCCAATGCAAAATCAGCAGTTATCAAGGCTCCGGATTTTGCAGGTGCCTGAACAACCAGAATCCCGGAACACAAGCCGCTGATAATACGGTTCCGTTCCGGAAAAGTCCATTTCGACCCGGGCGTTTCAGGCGGATACTCGCTGACCAGACATCCTCCCCGTCGCAGTATCTGCACAGCAAGTTTTTTGTTTGCTACCGGGAATACCTGATCAAGTCCGGTTCCACAGACCGCTACAGTGTACGGTCCATAGTAACGGGAATCATCGGGATCCGTAACCGTTGACAGAGCGCCACGATGCGCCGCACTATCAATTCCCATTGCAAGACCTGAAACCACCGTAATGCCTTGCAGAACACAATCCCGCGCCATTGTATACGCACTCTGTATCCCAGAGCCATCCGGTTTTCTGGTTCCTACAATGCCAAGTGCCCCCCGCACACCGCCTGCCAGTGCAGCAGCATTACCACGCACATACAAACCGAACGGCGGTTGTGGTATTTCCCGGAGAAGTCTTGGATACAATGAATTCTTCCAGGAAATAAAGGAAATCCCGTAATGGCGCATCAACCGTACATCACGTTCGGCACGTAATCTGACAGCACCTGTATCCCACTGTGGTATTCTCAATGCCTTTCCACAGATTCTTTCCAAGTCAATTTTAGAAAGTACCGCCAGAGTATCCCAATTGTCAAGTTTCTCTGACAACAGAATCTTCTGCGCAGTATTCAAAAAATACATTCGTGTTAATGCTACTTGTAACAGTAATTGGTTTTCATTCATAACACTATATGTATTTACGCCAAAATTCAAAAAAAAAGCAGTTTTCCTAAAAAAACTGCTTTTTTTAATGAAATTTTTCGAACAGTCAGCGGTCAATACATAGCTGAAAGAACTACTTTCTTGTTTGCTTCGGCATCTGCTTTACTTTGCTCCGAAGTTGTTGTTGCAATAATCCGGTCATACATATCTACAGCAAGCTGGAATTCGTAATTCATGTAATACGCACGAGCCAGTACAAACATACCTTCTGTATGACGGGTTTCTATCGTCAATAGTTTTTCCAGAATCGGAATAGCCTCAGCACTTTTGTCCATTTCGAACGTATACAGAACTCCCAAGCCATATAATGCACGGGCATACCGTGGTTCAAGTTCAACAGCACGTTTATAGCCTTCTTCCGCAAGTTTCAGATAATTCTGTTTCTTTGAATGATCAGCCGTAGCAGAATAATCAAGTTCAGCTTTTGCCATATATCCGGCGCATACGCCAATGTAATAGTACAAGTTCTGGTTTGCCGGATAATACAGAATAGCATGCTGAAAAGCATTCAGCGCCTCGCCATACATCTTATTGTCCATATACCGTGTTGCAAGAATTTTCCACCAGATGCCGGTCTGGGTTTCTGCAGCAATGACATCTTCAACCCGGTCTTCATATTTTTTTATGGCATCCTTCAGTTCATCAATTGTAGTAGGACTCTGAACACCCTCTTCCAAAGACTGCACACGTTTGATGTAATTTACATTGGGACCACCACAGGAAACCACTGTCATAAGAACAGGCAGAAGACACAGAACAACTACGCCTTGTCTTTTCCATGATTTTTTCATTTTGCATCTCCTTTATGCTGGGGAAAATACTCATGATGATACTGCGCAAGCTCATCATCGCTTACATGAGTGTATATCTGGGTTGTGGATAAATCTGCATGTCCCAGTAATTCCTGTACCGACCGCAAATCTGCTCCACCTGCCAGAAGATGTGTTGCAAAACTATGCCGTAACGTATGTACCTTTGCAGTTACACCACTCATTGCTTCCAACTGCTGAAACCGCTTCCAGATTCCTTTTCGCGAAAGCTGCTTTCCCTGATAATTAACAAACACCCAGGGAACGATTCCATTTTTTACAATGGCAGGACGTGCTTCCGTCAGCCACTTTTTCATCCAGTAACGGGCATCATCACCAAAAGGAATCATTCGCTCTTTATCACCTTTTCCGAGAACCCAAATCAGGTTTTCGTCCATGTGTATATTTTCAAGACGAAGATTACTTGCTTCGCTTATGCGCAGTCCTGACGAATAAATCAATTCATACAGTGCACGGTCACGAACGCCCAACACATCAGTTGTGTCAATAGCCGACAGCAGCGATTCAACCTGATCAACGGAAAGAACCCGTGGCAGCGGACGTTTTACTGAAGGTTTTTCCAAAAGAAGTGCGGCATTTTCTTTCCAGATGTTATTCCGACAAAGAAAAGCCCCGAAAGAACGCAAGGCTGACATATCCTTTGCCACAGTCTGTTCATCGACCGATATCCGGCGCTGAGCAAAATACAGCGTTAAAAAATGGACATCGACAGTTTCAAGAAGAACCGCCTGTTCCAGACACCAATCAAGAAACTGTGTAATGGCAGTCAGATATGTTTCTGCAGTCTCAGAAGCCTTTCCGTCTTGAGAAACCAATTCATCATAGAAAAGATTTTCAAGACGGATGTACCACTGCTGTGGCGAATCGGCAGCCATACGATACAGAAAAGCCTTACTTCTGATTAAACCCCATGCCGCCATTACGCAACGCAGTAGGAGTTTCCAGATCACTTACTGATGTTCCGGCTCCAGATCCAAACAGACTGGTTCCAGAGGGTTCACTTTTTCCAAGATTCTTGAACTGCTCGATGGTAAAAAAATCACCATTTGTTTTTCTTGCAGAGGAATCTGGTGCTGCTGCCTGAGTAGCGCCAGCAGCACCAGATTTCTGATGAACCTCTGCAGTCTGAGCTGGTGCCGGACTGTACCCTGGAATTTCATCCTGAGGGAATCCGGTAGCAATAACGGTTACCTGAATACTGCCATTCATTGTCGGATCTATGGTAGAGCCATAAATGGTCAGTACATCAGGATCAGCACTTGAGTTAATGATATCAACAACTTCAGCAATTTCCATGATGGAAACGTCTTCACCACCGGTAACATTAATCAGAATATTCTTTGATCCATCAATGTGGGAATCTTCAAGAAGAGGATTATTAATTGCTGCAGTTGCAGCATCAACAGCACGGTTATCACCCGTACCGAAACCAACACCAAGAATGGCATCACCTTTATTTTCCATAGTGGTGCGTACATCAGCAAAGTCGATATTTACTTCACCATGTTTTGTAATCAGGTCAGAAATACCCTGTACACCCTGACGGAGAACGTCATCAGCCATTTTATATGCTTCACGCACTGGAGTTTTTTTATCAACAATTTTCAGCAGATTCTGATTTGGAATGATTATGAGAGTATCAACTTCTTTGTGAAGCTTTTGAATCCCTTCATTAGCCAGAGCCATTTTCTGTTTTCCTTCAAAATTAAATGGCTTGGTTACGACACCAACGGTCAGAGCCCCCTGTTCCTTTGCAATTTTTGCAATGATAGGAGCAGCACCTGTTCCGGTACCACCACCCATACCTGCTGTTACAAACACCATATCTGCGCCTTTCAGAACGTTAGCAATAGCATCACTATCTTCAATGGCAGCTTTTTCACCTACTTCAGGTTTACCACCAGCGCCAAGGCCTCCGGTTAATTTTGATCCAATTCCAAGTTTTTTCTGAGCATTGGAAGAATTCAATGCCTGTAAGTCAGTATTTGCTGCAATAAACTCAACGTTTTCTATGCCTGCAGCTATCATACGGTTAACGGCGTTTGAGCCACCACCACCAGCACCAATAACCTTAATAACAGTGGGACTGGCAGCCCGTTCATCAATAACTGAGAATTCCATAGTACGTTCCCTCCACCCATTTTTGTACTATCTGCGCTTTAGCGAAACGGTGAGACGTATCCGCCAAGTACGGTATATCTGTATTATGTCATGCCTTGCCATGTTTTTCACCATGGCCAAGGCTGTTTTTCATAGTTTATTCAGAAAAATTCCTTAAAGAAGTCAGATATCTGACTGAAAAATTTTCCTTTTTTCTCAGGAGCAGCATCTGCCCCACGAAGGCCTGTCTCATGGCTTTTATCCAGATTACTTACCACAAGTCCAACGGCACTGGCAAATTCAGGTCCATGATATTCGTCATGAAGCCCTCCAAAGTTACCCGCAGATCCTATACGGACCGACCTGGTTTCAAAAATGTTCGATACCAGATCTACAATTCCCGGCATCTGAGCACCACCACCAATCAGGATGATGTTTCCCATTAACTGGCGGCGGCTGATCAGAGCGGCAATTTTATCACGAATCATACACAGAATTTCTTCCATACGCGGCTGCATGATTCTGCAGATATCATTCCTTGATATTTCTTCAGGAGGCCGTCCTCCAACTCCAGGAATCAATACAGCTTCATAGGCATCAAGCAGCGGTTCCCAACAGCATCCACTCGATTTCTTTATCCGTTCCGCAACATCAAAACTGATTCCACAGATATATGAAATATCCTGCGTTACGTTTATACCACCAGCTGGAACTGTTGCTGTACACAACGGAGCACCATCAATCAATACCATTGCATCAGTCGAACCACCGCCTAAATCAATAATAATTGATCCAAGCTGCCGTTCTTCCTCAGTAGTAACGGCCTGAACAGAAGCCAGCGTTTTCAACATGATGCTGTCAACTTCTATACCTGAGCGCTTTATTACCCTGATAACGTTTTTCAGCGAAGTAATTGCAGCCGTAACTATCAGAACATCAACACCAAGACGCACGCCAATCATATCTATAGGAGTTGCAATTCCACCAGTACCATCTACAGAAAAACCCTGCGGCACTGTATGCAGCAACTGACGTGCAGGTGAAATCGGGACTGCTGTAGCCAGCTCTATTGCCCTATTTACATCTTCCTGGGTAATTTCACGGGTATTTTTATCTGCAACGGCTACTACACCGTTGGAGCTCATACTTTCTATCTGTTCACCGCCTATACAGGCTATAACGCGTTCAACTTCAATGCCGCTCATCATTTCAGCAGCTTCAATCGCCTGCTGAACAGCAGCAACGGTAGCTTCAATATTTACTACCAATCCGTGTTTCAAGCCGGAAGACGGGGCAGCTCCAACACCGGAAATCTGGAGTTCTCCATCTTCGTTAATTTCACCAATGACAACACGAACAAACGAGGTGCCGATATCAAGGCCTACAATACTTCCGCTCATGCCTTTTCCCCCGCAACCTTGTATACTACTGAACCGTATCGCATATCAACTTCCTGAATATCAGAATCCATAGTCTTAATGACATCTAGCAATATCATCATATACTGTAACGATTCCTCATCAAGATTTCTATCTGTAATGACTTTTACCGGTGTATGAATCGGATATAACACCAGATCATACCCCCCAGACGGTCTCAATTCCACATGAATTTCAGACAATGCAGAAAGATACTTCGGGCAGTTATCCCTGATAAATGCCAGACGATCCAATAAAGGCCGTGTAACAGAAGATATGCGGTATCCATCACCTGAATCATCAAGCGCTAACCCCGTAACCAAAGGCACCGATGGAACAGTTTCCCTATTCTCAATACTGAAAACCACCCCAGTTTTATCAATCTGAACCGGTACGGTCCGTCCATTTGAACTTATCAGACTTGTTGCTACGCTTTCCCGCTCCTGGACATGAACCAGCACAATATTGGGAAACTTTTTCTCAACACTGATACTCTCAATTGCATTATTTGCCGCAAGACGGGCTGCATACGCTCCTGAGTCAAACTTCAACCAGCTGGTATTCTGAACAGAGCCTCCCATTTGCAAAAGAGTCTTTTCAGAGATTTGTTTCAAACCGCTGAAGTGAATTTCAACGGCAGCAAATGTAGGAAATACAAGGGTATACAACAGTGCTTCCATGACCAGAACTGAGACCAGAACAATCACCAGAATCTTTAAGAGTCGTGTTTTTTTGTCTTTCGTTACATCTTCAGTTTCTTCAAAATACTTACTGTACGATGAATACACCAAACCATCACTCATAGTCACTCTCCACACTATTCCTGCTTTGTGAAACATTCAGAATCAACGCGCAGGCAATCATCGTCATCAACAGGGACGAACCACCTGATGAAAAAAACGGCAACGGTATACCAGTACTAGGCACAGCACCCGACACAACTCCACAGTTCAATAAACTTTGAGACAGGATTTCCAGCGTTAATCCAGCGGTCATAAGCGCGTTGAACCGGTTATTTGCAGTGAGAGCAGTCACCATACAACGATACCCAAAATAAAAGAGTATGCCAAAATACAGTATTACGCCAAATAATCCCATTGCTTCAGTCCAACCGGAAAAAATAAAATCCGACTGAACTTCAGGAATCTTCGTTACATATTCCAGCCCGATACCAAAACCCGAGCCCCATAATCCACCGGCACTGATAGCCCGCTTAGACGCATTCAGCTGGTAGTTGATTCCCTGAATATCATAATCAGGCCGAAGCCAGGCAATGACACGGTTTACCCGGTATTCTGAAACAAAGACGAAAAGAATACCCAACGGTACAGCAAAAAGTGCAAAAGCGCCAAACCAGCGCCATCTAACTCCAGCCAGAAGAAACAGTACCAGAGCTATGCCCAGAATGAATATCGAAGTTGAAAAGTCATTCTGAAAGAAAATGACAAAGACAAAAAGAAATACACCAAAAGATGCGATGTACACCGTACGGGAATCTTCAAGGCTGTCACTTTTTTTATCAAACAGGTTGGCAAGAAACAGAACCACTGCAATTTTTGCTGCTTCCGAAGGCTGGAACGTACCGATTCCCGGCAGTTTTATCCAGCGGGAAGCTCCATTCCGCTCATCACCAATACCTGGTATAAATGTCAGTAAACACAGAAGTAAGGTTCCACAATAGATAAATGGCAGACAACGTCTGATAAATGACAGGGGAACACACATAATGACAATCATCAGGACAAGTCCCAGTGACATGCTCAACATCTGGCGTTTTACAAAATACATGCTGTCGCCAAATGCTCTGGTAGCATAACTTTCGGAAGATGCATACAAGGTGAACAAACCTAACGCAAACAGCAGCAGCATGGAAATAATCAATCCACTGTCACTTTTCCGGCTTTCTATGGGGCGGGATGCAAACAGATTCACTGATCTATTCATACAGCCCCCTTTTCTGCAGAAGAAATGAGCGGTGTGGCAATGCGTTCCAAATGCATACCCCGAGACCCTTTTATCAACACAAGATCTCCATCGCTCATCATTTTGCAAAGTCTGGCAGCAATTCCCGAAATTTCTTTATCATCTGAAGACCGTTCCAGAAGAACAACCGGACTGTCCTCCGATGCAGGCATTTTGCAAAGTACCACTTCTGCAGCATCACAAAATGATTCTCCCAGCAAAATCAGAACCTGGGCACCACTGTTCCAGGCAAGTGATACCATTCGCTCATGAATTTCAGCGCTTTGATCGCCCAGTTCAAACATATCGCCCAGAACCAATACTTTCTTTGCATTCTGAGGCATCGAAATACTGCCATAAAACTTAATGCTTTCACCCATGCTTTCCGCATTGGCATTATAACAGTCTTCTACAACCGTGAACCGTCCCTTCAGGATATTACTTCTACCCGTCATTGGCTGTATCGATTCAAGGCCAGTTTTTATCTGCTCTGGAGAAATTCCTAATTCTAAAGCAAGGCTTACTACACCTAACGCATTACTGAAATTGTATTCACCTGCCAAAGGAAGTGTTACCGGTACTCCAGATAAAACGAAACGGGTTCCCGCAAGTCCCAGATTTTCGATATTGCTTACACCGGGAGTCGTTGTTTTACCAAAGGACTGCACTGAGCCTTGCGGTACCTGTTTCAAGTAAGTTACATACGTATCATTCTCAGGTACGAATCCACGTCCATCCTGAGTAAATTGACTGAATATCTTTTTCTTTTCGGCTGCAATGTTATCCTGAGATCCCAAGATACCCACATGAGCCGTACCAATATTTGTTATGATTGCATATTGAGGACACAAAACACGGGAAAGTTCGCCAATTTCATCGACACGGTTCATGCCCATTTCAAAAATGCCAACTTCGTGTTCTGAGTTGATTTTAAACACTGACAAAGGCAATCCGGTTTCGCTGTTATAGTTCCCTTCAGTAGCAACAACCCGGTATTTCTGTGAGATGACAGATTTTAATAATTCTTTCGTAGTTGTTTTTCCGTTGGAACCCGTTACACCGATTTTGATCAGGTTACGGAATTGCGCAACATATGCAGCAGCAGCATGCTGTAAAGCATACAGCGTATTTTCTACAAGAATGATGACCGCATTTTTATCAGCAGCAACAGCTTCAACCGTTTGCTGAATAAAATCACGGTGCTTAAAATCGGCAAATACTGCAGACGCTCCCTTTTCAAGAGCAGCAGGAATATAATGGTGACCATCCTGAAATTCACCAACCAGCGGCACAAAAAGACTGCCGGAAGTAACATTTCTACTGTCTGTAGCAACCGAATAAAATGAGAAATTATGTATTGACTGTTCAGTTCCAATCACTTCTCCGCCAACAGCAGACACCAAGTCTACCAGGCGTAAAAGAGATTTTTCTGTTCCACCCACAGATACCATCCAATTTTTACGTAACAGCGCTGTGCCACCACAACACATTGCTGTCAGAATCAGGGTTTTACCCCTTATTGAGCATGTACTTCTACACGAACAATTTCATCACTGCTTGCCAAGTGCATTCCATATCGCTCTATGGCAATTGCTTCAATCCGTTCTGAACTTGTCAGAACACTAATATCACTTACTAAACGCCGGTTATCATCAATCAATTCGTACTGAGCATTGTTCAGTTCTGTAACTTGTTTATCCAGTGTCATATACCGGTGCATCTGAAACATGGCTAAAAACAGGAGAACCGGTATACTCAATGTAAGCAGTCCAAAAGCAGTGCTACGTAATATCTGCCTTCCGTCAACAACCTTTCCCATAAAAGACATACAGAATCAACCCTCTCGTAATTTGCGCAGAACACGCAATTTTGCGCTTCTGCTCGGCGAATTTTCACTCACCTCTGAATCTGTAGGGCCAACCGGTTTGCGGGTGAGAATTTCCGCTCTTGGCTTACCCCCACAGGTACATATTGCCTGTTCTGGTGGACAAACGCACTGTTTACCCCAATCCCGGTACAGGTTTTTCACAATTCTGTCTTCAAGCGAATGAAACGTAATAACGCCCATCTTTCCGCCTACAGCCAGAACCTTAAATGCATCTGTCAACGCAACCGGCAGCCGGTCCAATTCCCCGTTCACGGCAATCCGCAAAGCCTGAAAAGTCTTTGTAGCTGGATGTATATTACCGTGGCGGTATTGGGCCGGAACTGCCCCATATACAATATCTGCAAGCGTTTTAGATGAAACTATTCTTGACTGGCGGCGATATTCCACAATTGCTTTCGCTATGCGACGTGAATACCGTTCTTCACCATACTGGTAAATGATATCAGCCAATGTTTCTTCATTAGCCCGATTTACCAGCTGCTCTACTGATTCCCCTGCGGAAGGGTCCAGACGCATGTCAAGCGGTTCATCATATCTGAAAGAGAACCCACGGCCAGAACGTTCGTAATGGAACACACTGATACCCAAGTCGAACAGAATAATATCCGGACGACGGTCTCTTTCAGGAAAATTTGCATAATAATCGTTGAACCAGCCGCTATAAAAACCCATCCGTTCGCCAAAGCAGCCAAGCCGCTCTTTTGCACGTGCCTGAATTTTCAGATCAGCGTCCAAACCGATTATCCGCAAATTTGAAAACTGTTTCAAAAAAGCTTCAGAATGCCCACCTTCTCCGGTTGTTGAGTCAATCATCAGGCAGTCCTCTTCAAAGGGCTCCCCTACTGGAGACAAATAGTGCAGTGTTTCCTGCAACAGAACCGGGGTATGGATAATTTCCACAGAGCACTCCTCCATCAGCTTCTAAAAGCAAATATCGGTCAGTCCTTCAGTTGCTGTAAGCAATTCTTCTTTTGTTGATTCCTGATATACCTGGTATGCATCAGCATCCCAAAGCTCAATATACTTATTGATACCAAGAACAACACAATCTTTTGAAAGACCAGCGTATTCGCGCAAACTTTGGGGAATAGAAAGACGACCAGCCTTATCAAATTCCACATTCACCGCTGGAGCGATAAGATGACGCACAACAGCCCGTTTACTTGGATCGAAAGGACTGGCATGAGCCATAACCTTTTCTGATAAGTCAGTCCACGAATCAGGGGTAAACAGCCACAGACATTTATCCATAGCTTTGGTAATTACGAGAACATTTGTTGATAATTCAGATCTCAACTTGGCAGGAAAAAGAATTCTTCCTTTTTCATCAAGCGTATTCTGATATTCACCTGTCAGAAGTTCCATAACTTTCCACTATTTACCACAATTTACTACTATTTCCCACTTAATATTCATTTTAATCGTAAAAAGATGAATGTCAATGGAAAACTCTCAATAATTCAAAAGAAATACCGATAAGGGAAGATACTGCTATCATGATAAATACGTACAATGAATCAAAATTACATAAAACGCTGAAGGAACTCTATCAGATTCAATACGATGGAACGGTTGAGGTACCGGTACATTCATATGTTTGTGATGTGGTAAAGCCTGATGGTGATGTAATAGAAATTCAAACCAAAAATCTGGGGAAACTGCTTCCAAAACTATATGCACTGCATGAAGAGGGAAAAAAAATTCTATTAGTCTACCCCCTTCCGCAAAAAACTATTATCGAAAGTTATTCAGAAGACGGATTATTGCTCAGCAGTCGAAAAAGTCCGAAAAAACAAAACTGGTATTCGCTGTTTTCAGAGTTGATGGGTATTTATCCCTTATTAAGAGAAAGCTGGTTCCAGCTTGAAGTACTTTTAGTTACGGTTAAAGATATACGGATTAAAACTGATACACCAATTCAGCTGAAAAACAAAAGCCGTAGATTTAAGAAAAACTGGTATAAAGAGAATAAAGAACTTGTGGAAATAGTCGATACCAAACGGTTTTCCAAACCAGAAGATTATCTTTCGCTTCTTCCTACCCATGAAGATATATTTTGTGCAAAAGACTTTACGCCAGTGACCGGGTCCACAGATGCATATAAAATACTGTGGGTACTAAAAAAAGCAGGTATAATTGCCCCGGTAAAAAAGGAGGGACGAACAACCTATTACTCAGTCGTTTCTCAAACGTAAGACGCTGCATCTTCTCCAAGCAAAAACTCATAATCAAAACGCATTTTTATGACATAGCACTTTTGCAATAAACTAAAGACGATGTCCGTAAAAAGTGTTGCTTATTGTCACCCTGAACTTGATTCAGGGTCTCATCATAACTTCACAAATCTACCGGATTGCCAGTACATGCAAAACCGCTGTAAATGACGTTACAACTTTTGAGTTTTGCGTTAGCAAAACTCAGTAAGGTTGTGTTGCAGCATGCAACACAACCGACCGGCGCTATTGGTGAATCCCGGTGTAGAAACTATACGGTCTGGTCAAGGCACGTACGCCTTCGGCTATCTTAAAGCCTTGACTCAGCCGTGTTCAAGGTGTCAGCACAGCTTACACCTTGAATAAAAGTTCATGCTAACCGCATGGACGCCGGGCTTCAACAATTTTTGCCTGTACTGGCCCTCCTCTCGATTTGTGGCATTCCTGTACAATTCTTGTTGTTGTGTAGCATTCAGCAACACTTTTTACGGACATAGCCAAACTAAAAAAAAAGAGTTGTCCCAAAAAAAGGAACAACTCTATAAATCTATCGAAAATCAGTTCAGTAAGTATTTAATCTCACCATGCATCGCTAGGATCATCAGCATCACGATTTTCCATAGCATACAGGTCAGTTACAGCACGAAGGTCATCAAGATACAGATAATATGATCCAATTGCAGTTTCCGGATCACAATCAATACGGAATCCCACAATACGAAGTCCAGGACGTTCACCAAAATATGAACTCTGCTGAACAATTCCACGACTTCCATCTGGAGACGGAGGAATTGCAACGCTCATACGTTTCCATCCAGAGAACGCCAGTGAACCAACGTATACTTCAAAACTGTTTCCAAAGTAATCCTGTACCAGCATGGTAATTTTATGATCCTGATTACGTCCTGCAGCCCAGAACGAAACTGTTTTTGTAACACCTTCAATCGGAATCGGACGAGATGCAGTGATATAGAATGAGTTTACGCCACGACGGAAAAACTCTGCTTTAATACCATACACGTGGCTGTTGTCAGAATCCTTAACTTCAGCAGGAAGGTCGAGTTTTGCTGCACGATCTTCAGCACTCATATTGGTATATGGACCACCTTCAAACAGACGACCTGTAATGATACCAACATCTGGTGAGATGCGGCAGTTCCAGCTGCCTTCACGTTCGAAAAGGTCAAGAGAAACCTCACGAAGCGCCTGACGCGCAGCATCTGCTGTCATAGCAGGATCGGTTTCAGTAAGAGAACGTCCGTCCTGTGCAAAAAGTACACCAGCAAGACACAGAACAACAAGGAATGCTACTACTTTTTTCATCTTCCAGCCTCCTCGCTGTCAAAGTTTGGTTTTCTTAATTCATAACCATCATAGATATAATCCATGGTGTGTGAAGTATACCGTAACTGGTCCAGATAAATTACAAAATCATCAACAAATTCGTTTGCATCACTGCGGACTCTGAAACCGATAAAAGTTGCAGTTTCAGGTCCTGAACGCAAACGGGAACGCTGATGCATTGATGTTGGAATAGATACGATAATATTTCTCCATCCCTGATAATTCAGGGTAGTTGCCGGAAGAACATGAACACTACCATTAGCGTCACGAAGCATGATTTCGAGGTAATAGTTATAACCTGCACCCCAACTCCAGAAATCAATCTGCGAAGTATTTCCTTTCAGTGCAACTTCATAAGGCTTTCCAGTTTCTTTATCGGTTGGGTAGATTTCAAACCAGTTATCACCTTTGCGGTCAAACTTTACCTGACAACCTAAAACCATTGGCTCTGGATCATCGGCAGTCCGATATGCACGAAGAGAATTTGGAATTGCCTGAACATATCCCATCTTAGGATATACATCATCCCCTTCACCTACATGAATACTTCTACTGGCCTGTACTGTCCAGTTAAAAGGAACAGCATCGCGGTCATCGAAATTATCGATAAGAATAGTCTCTACACTTTTTGTGTTTGGCTGAGCAAAAACTGGCGCACACAACACAAAACAGAGCAAGAGACAAACACAGACTAAAACGCCCTGTTTCATCCAAAACTCCTTCGTTTTATTTACACAAAACATAATTTCCATATATTGCGTACCTATCCTAAATTATACATCTAAGATAATAACACTTGAAAAGTATATTTCTCTCCGTCCTCTTTGTCAAACTCAAGTTTCGGCATAATTTATCATTCTCTTGATTATTTTATGAGCAATATTTACAATCGAACTATCTTTCTTACTTAAAGGAGTCAATTATGACCAGCTATAAGGAACTCGGTCTTGTAAACACCAAAGAAATGTTTGCAAAGGCTGTAAAAGGCGGATATGCAATTCCAGCCTACAACTTCAACAACATGGAACAGATGCAGGCCATTATTCAGGCTTGTGTTGAAACCAAATCACCTGTAATTCTGCAGGTTTCTTCTGGTGCACGCAAATATGCAAACCAGACTCTGCTCCGCTACATGGCTCAGGGTGCTGTAGAATATGCAAAAGAACTGGGATGTGCTAACCCACAGATCGTTCTCCACCTGGACCACGGAGACTCTTTCGAACTGTGTAAATCATGTATCGAAATGGGATTCTCTTCAGTAATGATTGATGGATCTTCACTTCCTTACGAAGAAAACGTTGCCCTGACCAAAAAAGTTTGTGACTTCGCTCACAGCCAGAAAGACTACGTAACTGTAGAAGGTGAACTGGGTGTTCTCGCTGGTGTAGAAGATGACGTAGTAGCTGAAGAAAGCCACTACACCAAACCAGAAGAAGTTCAGGACTTCGTTTCAAAAACTGGTGTTGACTCACTGGCTATCTCTATCGGTACCTCACACGGCCGCTGTAAATTCACCCCAGAACAGTGCACCCGCACCGCTGATGGTGTTCTCGTTCCACCACCACTTGCTTTCGATGTTCTCGCTGAAATCGAAAAAAAACTTCCTGGTTTCCCAATCGTACTGCACGGATCTTCTTCAGTTCCAGTAAACTACGTAAAAGAAATCGAAGAATTCGGTGGTAAACTGGCTGACTCTGTAGGTATCCCTGAAGAACAGCTGCGCAAAGCTGCAAAATCAGCAGTTTGCAAAATCAACATTGACTCTGACGGACGTCTGGCTATGACCGCTGCTATCCGCCGCGTATTTGTTGAAAAACCAAGCGAATTTGACCCACGTAAATACCTGGGACCAGCTCGTGACGAACTGAAAAAAATGTACATGCACAAAAACATCGACGTTCTCGGTTCAGCTAACCAGCTGTAATCAGAATCCGTGCAATGATTAAAGCATAAAAAAAACCGCTGACAAAACAAATTGCCAGCGGTTTTTATTAACAATATTTACCTATAATAATTACTTATTAGCGGTTTACGTCGTCAAGGAGTCCCTGCCATACGTTCTTAACATTGTCATACTGTTCCTGTGGTGTAACCCAACCACCCCAAATGTTCCAACACATATCTCCAACCTGAAGACCAGAAACAAGTGAAGCATACTGTGGGTTTGGTGAATCTTTCATCAACTGAAGAGTTTCATCAACTGCACGGTTATCACGGAATCCAGCATAGTAGCTTTCTTTCCATGCATCTGGACCATCGTAT
>JAZLJW010000211.1:0-10062 GCA_045597345.1 Treponemataceae bacterium | reverse complement strand
ATGATTCACTTGCATCGCTTACGGAGAATGATAAAGTCGGCGAAGAAAATCTTCTTTCTGATATGAAAGAAACGCCGACTGTTGAAGTGGAAGAAACACCTGTTATTGAACAGTATGAGCCCCCAAGAAGTAAAGACCCGGAGATTCCAGAATTCAGCACCTTTGTTCAGATGGTTCTGTAAGACCATGTTTTTTACCGTCCGCTCCCACTCACACAAATCGAGTACATTCTGATAAAAGGCATCATGTACCTTCTGATCAGTAATAGTCTCATCAATAATCTGCAGCTCTACAGACAGATTATACTGAATCTTTTTCTCCAGTTCTGCCGCAAAACCAGCCGGGTACTGGAACTCCTTATCAGCATAATAAAAGTATCCTTCAGGATTCCCGAATACTACCGGCTGCCAACCACTGGCCTTCATTCTGGGTTGCTGGTCATAAAAGTGTTTTGTTCCGTAAAAAATCATCACTTTTTTATCTGCAGGAACAGCAGCCAGATTTTCACAGATATTCCCGAATATCCGGTCATCCCGTTCTGTTGTCGTGGTATTTGCTTTGGCGTTGTTATCTTCCTGCCACCAGTCAATGCAGCGCA
Organism: Treponemataceae bacterium; assembly: GCA_045597345.1. Taxonomy (GTDB): domain Bacteria; phylum Spirochaetota; class Spirochaetia; order Treponematales; family Treponemataceae; genus Treponema_I. Next base: position 9,464 of record JAZLJW010000211.1, on the reverse strand, counting down.
CCGGGATATTCTTTTCCTTGCAGAAGGAATAGATGTAGAGCATTTCGGATGGCCCATCCAAGGCTCCGTACTGCTCAAATGTTTCCGGCCGGCATTCAATGAACACATACTCAGGGTGCACGTACCGCAGCAGACTGTATATATCCGTAATGGAATACCCTACCCGTTTATCATAATGATTCCGGTGGATGGTTCCCACGGTAACGACAATCTGATTCTCAGGCGTCGTAAATGAGGCAACACATTTTTCTTTAGATATACGAAGATGGCTGAAAAAACCAGCTCCCCACACAAGCAGGCAGCCGGCCAACAGCACCACTAGAGCGATTACGCCGGGTATCAGAACCTTTCTTTTCAGCACACCATTACCCGTTCTGTTTTGCCAGGTTTTCTGTTATATCGTCTTCAATGCCCTTGCCGCGGAACGGTTCTTCCAGCCACAGATGAGTTACTGCAGGTTTTGCATTTTCCGTGCTGATAACACACATGCCCACTGCTGTATCTCCGTTTCTGATGATGAATCCATGTCTCTGCACATTCTGTCGGATAGCAGCCCCGCACCCATCTGCAGCGGCCTTTGCAAAAAGTGCATCAAACTCTGCCGGCTTTTCTTCTTCACGAATCAGATGATACCCGTTGTTTTCATCGCAGGGAGCAGGATACTCAAACTGGCAGGGAAGCACTGCCCTATTCCAGTTCGCAAACCTGTTTTCGTATTCTGCAGGAGGTACCGGCGGAATGCCATCGGTAATGTCATAGGGCTCTTCCATGATACCGGGAATCTGCATGCCGCCTTCTTCAAATTCATAGACCATATAGGCACTCCAGGAGTTTCCTTCTTCATCGGTAATTCCCCGGTCCTTGCACGGAATGAATCCTGCCTTTGGATAATAGTCCGGCTCTCCGATGACCAGAACTCCCGGATATCCGGCTTTCTGTGCCAAAGGCAGCGTTTCCTTCATCAGTTTCATGCCCACACCCATGGCACGGAATTTATGGCTGACACACAGTGGTCCAAAAGATGCAACTTTAACCCTAGTGCCATCAGCCTGTCTAATCTGTGCCTCAAAGTACATGATGACACCGGCAATTTCTCCATCTACTACAGCAATGCGGCTCAGTTCCGGCAGCCACGCCTCATGATTCCGCATGACATGCACCATGTAATGTTCGTTGCATCCCGGCTGATATTTATTCCAGAACGATTCCCGAACCATATTCTCAGTTGCCAGGTATTCACTTTCTTTTTCTTTCCGGATTTCAATTTCCATATCCATATTCCCCTTCATAAATAGGGCTCTGACAGCAAAAACTGTTGCAAAATACGCAGAATATAAAAATCGAGAGGTGGACTGGGAAAGCGCAAAAATTGTTGAAGCCCGGAATAATAGTTTCCTTGCCGGGCTTCATCTATAGCGACGTCAGCGAGCGGTTTTGCGATTTCACAGTACACCGGTAGATTTTTATATTACAGAGTTTCAGCTAGCTTCACGCTACTTCAGCCCGGCTTGCTTCCAGCAGCTGATAATAGGCACCTTTTGATGCATACAGTTCTGCCGGAGTACCGCTTTCCAGAATACCGCCCTGGTCAATGACAAAAATCCGGTCTGCATTCTGAATGGTGCTTAAACGGTGTGCAATGACAAAACTGGTTCTGCCTTTCAAAAGTTCAGAAATACCGGCCTGTACCAGCTGTTCTGTTTTAGTATCGATACTGGACGTTGCCTCATCCAGAATCAGAATCTTTGGCTTACTGATCATGGTGCGGGCAAAAGCCAGCAGCTGACGCTGTCCGTTACTCAGTTCACCACCGCGGCTGGTAAGTTCCGTATCATACCCGTCTTTCATGTTCATTATGAATTCGTGGGCATGAACTGCCTTAGCAGCTTCGATAATTTCTTCGTCGGTGGCATCCAGTTTTCCGTAGCGGATGTTATCCCGGATTGTTCCACTGAAGATGTAATTATCCTGTGTCATAATACCCATCTGAGAGCGCAAACTGTGCAGTCCCACTTCTTTTACATCGTTACCGTCAATTTGTACGCTTCCGCCCTGAACATCGTAGAACCGGCTGATCAGATTCACAACTGTACTCTTACCGGCACCAGTCGGACCTACCAATGCAATGGTTTCACCGGCTTTCACCTCAAAACTGACATCACGAAGAACCTGTGTATCCCTTTCATATCCAAACGTAACATGGTCAAAGGTAACATTTCCTTCCACTTCATCCAGTTTCCGTGCATCTGGCTCATCCTTAAAGGACGGCTGGGTATCCATGATTTCAAAGATACGTTCAGCACCTGATACGGACCGGATAATCTGGTTGTAAAAGTTGCTCAAGTTCATGATAGGCTGCCAGAACATACCCATATACGTTCCAAACGCAATGTACGTACCGATGGAAACGCCCTCAATTCCCAGAAAGCGGACGCCGACAAAATACAGCATGACCGTTCCGATACCCCAGCAAAGGTCAATACAGGCACCAAAGCCATCGGCCCACTGTACTGCCTTAATGAATTCACCGCGGTCCTCTTCTACCAGCTGGCGGAAGGTTGCATCGGTTTCCGGCTCTGCCTTAAAACTCTGAATAATCTTTATTCCTGACAAATCCTCATTGATGAAAGCAGCCAGATTTGAACTCTTCTTTCTCTTTGCCCGCCAGTGTTTTGAACTGTTCAGACTGATGACAAACAGCCCCACCATCATCAACGGCAAGCTGCATAATGCTGCAGCTGCAAGCCGGGCATTGGTGGTAAACATAATGGCAACAACGGCAATAATAGTTACCAGATCCGGAATAAAAGTTGTAACAGCATTATCCAGAACTTCCTTCAGACTGTTTACGTCCCCGATAATACGGGCAAGGATCTTACCCATAGGCCGGCCGTCAAAGAACGTCAGATCCAAGGTCTGGATGTGTTCGTACAGTTCCTGACGCAGTTCCATCAGAACCGTGTTACTGGTTTTAGACATAATGAGCATTCGGGCTTTTATTGCCAGAATCATAATAATATTGATTACTGCATAGATAACGGAAATCCTGATAAGTCCCGGAATGTCTTTTCCGGCAATCGGACCGTCTACTGCTTTCTGCACCAAAGTCGGGTTCAAAAGCTGAACCACCGTACCAACCAGCATCAAACAGAACACGGCAGTAACCTGCAATTTATATTTCAGCAGATATTTGAATAAGCGGGCAAGCGTTGCCAGCTTTGGTTTTTCAACGATATGTTCGTCTTCTTTATAACTTGTAGCCATCTCTTTTCCTTTTCTTTAAACTCACTTCACCTTCCGTCCGAGTTTTGCTTTGCAAAACTCGTTAGCAGGATTGAACCGTAGGTTTAATCCTGCGACGGATATTGGGTCCGGTACGTTTCAGCATACAGACCATCTTTTGCCAGCAGTTCCTCATGAGTACCACATTCAGCAATGGAACCTTTATCCAGAACGATAATTTTGTCAGCCCGGCGAACTGCGCTGATACGGTGGCCGATAATAATTTTCGTCATGCCTTCCATTCCAGCCAGAGTCTTCTGGATTTCCTGTTCAGTCTCGCTGTCAAGGGCCGATGTCGAATCGTCCAGAACCAGAACCGGAGCATTGCGTACAAATGCGCGTGCAATAGTAATGCGCTGCTTCTGACCACCGCTTAACCCAATACCGCGTTCACCAATAACCGTATTGTGCTTTTCTTCCATTTTGGAAACGAATTCTGCAGCACAGGACTTTTCCATAGCCTTGGCAACCTGATCATCTTCCAGAATATTCTTTTGCCCCAGTTTTACGTTGGCCTCGATAGTATCACTGAACAGGAATACATCCTGCATTACACAGCTGATTGAACGACGAAGCACGCCCAGGTCGTAATCGGTAATTGGAACCCCATCCATCAGAATACGGCCACCTGTGGCATCATATGTGCGGGTCAAAAGGTTGATGATGGTAGTTTTTCCAGATCCCGTGGCTCCCATAATTCCCAAGGTCTGTCCTTTTCCGATGTCAAAACTTACATCCTTCAGAATATCAAGCCCTTTATCTGTCTTAAAGTTTACGTGTTCAAAGGCTATTGCACCTTCAACAGGCTTCGTAACAGCATCATCCTTCTGCGTAATAGCCGGAATTTCTGCATAAATCTTATTCAGACGCTGCACACTTGCTTTTCCACTGGCAACTTCCTGAGTCAGCCAACCCAGCATTTCCATTGGCCACATAATGTTCATGGAATACTGTATGAAAGCTGTCAGTTCTCCGACAGAAATTTCTTCCTGAATAGCCAGAATACCGCCCTGAACAAATACAATACAGGGAAGAATATGGGTTATAGCCTGAATGACCGGATAAAACCGTACGAACAGTTTTGACTGATTGAACCGAAGATCACGATAGCGGGTGTTGTGCTTGCGGAATTTTTCAATTTCAAAATTTTCTCGCACAAAGCTTTTTACAATACGAACTGCAGTCAGGTTTTCCTGGGCCGTATTGTTCATTTCAGAGTTTTCCTGCGCAATATTTCCCCAGTTGTCATCCAGCACCTTTTCCATCTTCAGTGCAATCATGGCACCAATGACCATGGCAACCGTCGGCAGGATACTCAGTTTCCAGTTCATACTGAACATGAATGCCAGAATGACCGTACTGTGCAGCACTACCTGTGCCATCAGAATCAGTACGTAAGAACCCATATCCCAGATGTGGTCAACGTCATCACGGACACGTTCCATCAACTCACCGCTGTTGATGCCGTCAAAGAAGTTTGCGCTCAGTCCCTGGATTTTCCCGAACAAGTCTATGCGGATATCCGAACCCATACGGCTTCCGGCCCAGTCACAACAGAATTCTTTGGTGTATTGAAAGACACAACGCCCAACACCTACGCCGATGATTCCCCATAGCAGCGGGGCAAGTTTTTCAATCTGTTTTGCAACAATTACATCGTCTACAATGTGTCCGATAATTCTCGGAGAAACCATATCCAAAAGAACCGCTATTACCATTGAGACAACGCCAAAAAGATATACTGGTAATACGCGAAGAATGAACCTGGATAATCGTAGTTTAGTTTCCATGTTTTCCTTTTTTTGATGCGAGCCACTGAATGAATGAAGGATTACTTCCGGTAATCGGGGCCTGCGGCTCATGCAGAGCCCCCTTCATAGCGCGTTCTATAATTCTAGCCTTTCTTAATTTTCTTTCAATAGCATTTTTCCAAGCGGTACTTTAATCTGCCTCTTTTTTGCCAGGCCACCCTTACTTCACATCACAGCTCTTTGCTATACTCATACTATGAATAAAGAGTTCACAAAAACCACTTTGAAAATGCTTATTCCTCTGGTACTCCAGAGTCTTTTTTCCGCCATGATGGGTAGCGTTGATGTCATCATGCTGAATGCCGCAGGGCAGACTGCCATTGCAGCCGGATCCCTTGCCTCCCAATGGGGAAACATCCTTTTTATGGTACTGTTCGGTGCCTGTTCCGGCGGTGTCCTGCTTTCATCCCAGTACTTCGGTAAAAAGGATTGGGAAGCCATTAAGGCTATTGAAGGCATTACCTTAAAGGTAACCCTTATCTGGTCTGCCATTCTTGCACTGGGTGCCGTTCTGATTCCAAATCAGATGATGCGCGTCTACACCAATGATTCCATTCTTATTGAGGAAGGTTCCAAATACCTTCGGGTCATTTCCCTGTTCTACGTGTTCCAGGCCATTTCCACTACCTATTTCTACCTGCTCAGAAGTGTTAACCAGGTAAAAATCAGTACCATCCTCAACGCCGTAGCCTTTGTCCTTAACATCATTCTTAATGCCGCATTCCTTTTCGGTTGGTGCGGACTTCCCAAACTGGGTATTACCGGTGTTGCCCTGGCTTCAACCATTTCCAGCGGCATCATCACCGTGTTTGGCTGTGCCTGGGTATCCATTACCAACAAGGAACTGAAGCTGGACTTCCGCTACATGTTCATTAAAAGTAAGACACTTACCAAAGACTTTTTCAAAATGTCAGTTCCTGCTCTGCTCAACGACGTATCCTGGGGACTTGCATTCAGTGTGTATGTTGCCATTATGGGGCGCCTTGGTTCTGACGTTGTAGCTGCCAACTCGCTGGTTACCGTTGTCCGTCAGTTTGCCACAGTTCTGTGCTTTTCAGTAGCCAGTGTTGCCGGCATTATCGTTGGAAACCTGATTGGTGCAAAGAAAATGGAAGAAGCTGAGCAGGCTGCCAAAGACTACATGATTATTACCGTTATTTCAGGTGTGGTAGCAGGCTTACTGGTTCTGGTTTCAATCCCCTTTGTACTGGATTACGCCTCTCTGACGCCTACTGCACTGAAATACCTGAAAGGCATGCTTCTCATCAACACCTACTATTGTATGGGTCAAGCTGTTAATACCACGCTGATTGCCGGTATTTTCCGGGCCGGTGGAGACACCCGGTTCGGCCTTATCTGCGATACCATCGACATGTGGGGATACGGCGTTCCGGCAGGACTTATCACTGCCTTCGTTTTGAAGCTTCCCGTCATGTGGGTCTATTTCTTCCTCTGTCTTGATGAATTTGTCAAATGGCCGTGGGTTCTGAAACACTATTTCAGCAAATCATGGCTCAAGAATATCACTAAAGAAAACGTTATCGATGGTTGATTGATTCAGGGGAAAGGGGATGTCTCCCCTTACGCCGGCACATGGTAGCCGGCTATCCCCTCTACGGGCTCAATCGCCGCCCGCAACGCCTGCTTATTTCTCAGTAAAGTACTTCGCCATGCGGATAACGCGGGTTGCGTTGATATCCAGCTGCTTACGGGTTACTTTGCCTTCTTTCAGACCTTGTAACGTCTGCTGCCAGTTACCGTAGTTACCCGGCATCATCAGGTCGTTTCCGGCTGCAGCAACCAGTGCAGAGTCAGGTGAACGGTATTTATCCTTCTTGCTTACCATCATGGAGATAACCCAGTCAGTCATTACTACGCCCTTAAAGCCGAATTCTGAGCGCAGGATATCTTCAATCAGGCCGCGGTTTTCTGAAGTATGAATACCATTCAGCAGGTTGTAAGAAGTCATTACTGACTTAGGCTGCGTTTCACGAACACAGATGCCAAAACCGCGCAGGTAGATTTCACGCATGGCACGCTCTGAAACGTGGGCGTTGTTACCGTAGCGGTTGGTTTCCTGGTTGTTGGCAGCATAATGCTTAACGGTAGTACCACAGCCCTTGTGTTTCTGCACCCCTGCAGTAATAGCACCAGCAAAACGTCCGGCAATCAGCGGATCTTCTGAGAAGTATTCAAAGTTACGGCCACAGAGAATACTGCGGTGAATGTTCAGGGCCGGAGCCAACCAGTAGTTTACGTTCATCCGTTCACATTCATCGCCGACAATATCACCGCAGGCTTCTGCCAGCGCAGTATTCCAGCTGGAAGCAATGGCAGTACCGATCGGGATGGCGGTACACCACTGATACTTAACTTCAGCATTTTTCGGAGCCTTTGGAGTCATCTGCTTCAAGATGAAACCAAGGAATCCACCCAGTAACTCGGACATTGATTCAGGCAGCGGAGAACCAAGGCTGTGGCTACCTTTTTTGTCTGAATAGTATTTCTGAGCCAGACGCAGCCCTGCAGGGCCATCGGCCATAACAGAAGCCGGGAAGTCGCGAACACGGCTGATTTCACCGGCAGCACCAGCAACAATCGTTGAAGCTTCACCAATGGCACTGAGGGCCCCTTTTGCCCCATGGAAATTACCTGTGTTCAAGAGGGCAACTTCCTCATCAGTCAGGGCAGCAATTTCTGCATCTACCGGATAATCCTGATCATAAGCTACAGAGGTTGTGGTGATAACGTCAGAAGCAATTGAGATAACCGGTACATCAGCAGGAATTTCTACTGCAGCAGGATTTTCAGGTTTCCAATCAGCAGCAAATTCTGGTTTACCAAGAACATTCTTAGCTTTAAGTACGGAAATGGTTTCTGCCAGTTCAAGAACGGCACAGGGGGTAGTACATACACTGGAGTTTCCTACGCGGACTACGTATTTGCCGGCTTCCAGAATCCAGGATGCATCTGTTTCTGAATAAGAAGCGATGTCTGAAAGATCAAATGAGGCACATACTTCTTCTGAACTGCCGGCTGCAAGCTTGCTGGTTTTAACAAAGGCAGCAAGAGTTTGATAGGGCTGGTCCAGTTTTCCTGCAGGAACTGAAACATATACCTGCACAACTTCTTTACCAGCCATACTGCCGGTATTAGTTACCGTTGTCTTTACGGTTACTTTTGAACCATCAACTGAAACGGAACTGCCGGCCAGTGAGAACGTAGTATAAGAACTACCGTAACCAAAGGGAAACAGTGCTTTCTTGCCGACAGAATCAAAGTAGCGGTAACCTACGTACACACCCTCGGTATAGTGGGTATCATCAGGATCACCGAATTCAATTTCCTTATAATCTTTCCATGCAGACCAGGTAGTAGTCAGTTTTCCGCTGGGGTTTTCTTTACCCAGCAGAATATCAGCAAGAGCACTACCTGTCTCAACACCAAGCTGTGAAAGTACCAGAATGTTCTTAACCTGCATAACAGGAGAAAGATCTACCGGTCCTCCAACATTGAGTACCAGCATGAATTTTGCGTATTTTTCGTTTAATGCCGTAATATCACGGATTTCTGTATCGGTAAGGAGCACATCACCTTTTTCTACCAGACGGTCGTTACCCTCTCCAGAGTTTCTGGCAAGAACGTAAATGGCTACATCACCGTCACCATCAAGAGGAATGTTGTATTCAGGTTCAGGCTCAACAGACCCCATGGCCATCATGATGACATTTTTATGAGCTTTTTTCGCCTTAGCACGGAGTTCCTTCAGCCATGCCTTATGTCCTTCCTGTTTTTTTGTTTCATAGGCAGAAAGCCAGGCATCTGTCGTAACGGTAAAACCAGCATCTTTCAGGCCCTGTTCTACATTTACAAAATAACGGCCGTTTACTTCACCGGAACCGGTTCCACCTTTTACCGTTTTTCTGACACCACTACCGTAGGCTGCAACCTTGCCTGCTGTAGAAAGTGGGAAATCTCCGTTGGATTTCAAAAGTACAGTACATTCAGTCAGCAATGGACGAAGAGTTTCCAGATGTTTTTTCTCGTAATCTAATAATTCCATGGTTACAAACTCCTTTGCATTAACATATCAATATTTTACTACAGGAGGGTTAGAAATGAAGAACGATTATACAGAAAGGTATACGATTTTGGGGTGAGTTAACAGTATGAAGAAAATAGGAGTTTGATTAAAATAAAAGGCTATGTCCGTAAAAAGTGTTGCTTATTGTCACCCTGAACTAGTTTCAGGGTCTCATCAAAACTCCACAAATCTATCGGATTGCCAGTACATGCAAAACCGCTCTAAATGACGTTACAACTGTTGAGTTTTGCATCAGCAAAACTCAGTAAGGTTGTGTTGCATCATGC
>JAZLJW010000210.1:0-10838 GCA_045597345.1 Treponemataceae bacterium | reverse complement strand
GGCGGATTGCCACGGTTTTGAGTGCGCTTACCAGCGCGACGCATGGAGTGTAATATGCCGGCATATTACATTTGCGTATTACGCTTGCAGAACTTCCGGGGTAATCCTGTTATGAAGTATTTTGCTCGCAGCTACAGTCATTTGTGATTACCTCCTTTAAAGCCTCCACGGCAGTGGCAGCACATGGATGTGCTGAAACCGCAGTTTGTTGATACAACGTATCTGCAAACTGCAGGTGAAAAAAATACATGGACGTATTTTTTTCACACTTCCTTTCTGTAAACGCTCTTGGTTAAGTCAGTGTATGTTCTTACTATACGCCGCCACGCAGCGCCTGTCATTAAAGCGGTACTTTAAGAAAGATCATTCAAAATAAAATGCTGTATACTAAGGTGTATGTTTTCTTATTATTTTGAAGATACTGAGTACGAAAAGTCTTATATTGATCATGAACGTGAAACGGTTCGGGCGGTGCTTCACACCCAGAATGATACGTATGTATTCGTGAAAATTCAGGGGTATGACCTGTTTGGAGAGCGGAATCATATTGAAACGGTTGGTGGCGGTGTAGAACCGGGGGAAAATCTGGTTACCGCCCTACATCGAGAAGTTTTGGAAGAAACAGGTTATACCGTTCTTTCTGAAAAGCCATTGGGAGAAATTACTGATTTTTATAATCTGATTCACCGGAAAACACATTCCCATTTTTTTCTGGCAGAAGTGGACACCAGAAACTGCAGCCAGACCAGCCTTACAGAGCAGGAGAAGACCTTATTTGACGGTCTTGTGGAACTGACCGCTGATGAAGCCCTGAAAATTCTGCAGAATCCGGAAAATCCCTGTTCCCGGCTTATTTACCGCCGTGATATTCTTGCGTTTACTGAGGCTGAAAGTATCGTGCAGACGCGCCGTAAAGCCGGGCTGTAGCGCAAATCAAACTGACTTTGACTTCATTCCTGGGTATTGCCATAATTCTGGGTGTATGTCTTACTATCTTGTAATGCTATCATCCAATGTAAAGAAGGAGTTCATATGCTGATCCTTGAAACCATCGTTCCCGTGTTTCTGCTTATTGCACTGGGGAAATTTCTGAAAGATAAAAACTTTCTTACTGATGCCGGGGTTGCCTGTCTTAAGGACATCAGTATTAACGTATTTCTGCCGGTTATGGCTTTTGATGCTTTAATTCATGGTACCTACTCAAAAGATTCCATTATCCTTATCGGGTGTGAGCTGTTTGCACTGTTCTTCTGTTTTGGCATGGGATTTCTGGCCAAGCGGTTGTTTACCGGCAATGTGCAAGGGTATGTACCCTATGCCCTGACAACCTGGGAAGGCGGTCTTTTTGGCTGGGCACTTATCGGGTTGCTTGTAGGGCAGGAAAACATGTTCTATATCGTCAGTATGGATATTTTCAGCGGTATTTTCTGCTTTACGATTATGACTACCGGCTTACGGATGCTCAACGGTCAGAAAATGTCCGGCAAAGAAATAGCGCTTTCCATTATCAAAAGCCCACTGATTATTGCGGTAATTCTTGGTTTTACGGGAGTTTTCCTTGGCTGGGCTGAAAAAATCGATAACTCTGTCTGGCAGCCATTGTATGCAAAAGTTACCAGTTTCTTCATACAGCCTCTTTCACCAATCATTCTGCTGTGTATTGGTGCCGGTCTTACTTTTAACGGCGATATTCTCAAAAAGGGTCTGAAACTTGCCTGTACCCGATATGTAGTGCAGGCGGTTTGCTGTCTGTGTGTTCTTGGCATTATTCAGGTTACCATGGGTGTTACCTGGGTTCTGCGCACAACACTGCTTATGTATTTTGCCTGTCCCACATCGTTTTTGATCAACATGATTGGTGATGATCAGGAAACAACAGCCATTACCAGTTCCATGCTGAGTCTGCAGATTCTTGTGGCACTGGTAGTGTTCAGTATTCTGGCTGTTTTACCAGCAGCTGCATAATTGCTTCTACCGTACTTTGAAGCTGCTGACCGGCTGATATGGTTGCTGTGTTGTCACCGTCCTGAGCTCCATAGCAACCGAACTGCGCATGATTTCCCCCGGGAATAACTACGGTAACAGCATCATCTGGCAGATTTCCGGCGCAGCTTTCCATTTTTGGCATATTCAGTACACCGTCTCTGTCACCATACACCGAAAGCACTTTCAGGCCGCTGTTTGTCAGGTCTTTAACCGAGTATGCGGCCAGCATGATAAGCCCGGAAAGTGTGTCTGCATGTGCTGCTGCATAGGAAGCTGCCATGGCGCCACCTAAAGAATGGCCGGCAATATACCACTGTACTTGCGGATTCGTCTTAATTGTGGAATTTGCTTTGTTGATACCCATAAAGGCGTAGTCAGCAGGCATGTGGCAGAGTACCCCGTAAACGCCGTGCTCTGCCAGAGCAATCATGAGTGGGGCATAGGCAGCGTAGTCAACTTTCCCACCGGGATAAAAGATAATACCTTCTGTACAGGTGTCGGCCGGTTCAAAAAGAATGCGGTCTGACTGCTGTATGATGGCTACGGTTTTTGAATTACCGGCAAGGTCATTAAGGCTGCAGGTTGCAACATACGATGCGCAACCGGAAAGTATGGTGCATGTCAGCATCACAGGCAGGACAAAGGCAGAAAAAAAGTGATGGTGTCTGTTCAAAACAGTTTGCCTCCTGAGTAATTAATGGCGTCTGAGGGATGATGAATTGTCAGCAAGCCAGGTCCTTAGAACAGCTGCAACGTCTTCCGCAGAAGCACTGGTAGCAGCATTCTGTATCGGGGTCATCCGCTCCTGTTTCAGTATCCGGGCATAGCGTTCTTTATCAAAAAGTTCCGGCTGAACATCAGTAAGACGATGCATCATGCCGTATTTCAGAAATTCTTCAAGGACTTGAACTTCATCTTCGGTATCAACACGGGTTCCTAATGCATCCATGGCACGGCGCAGTTTGTGGATTTCTTCATCACTGAAATATTTCATCATATCCTGAGTGGTTGAAGGCCCTAATTCGCCCAAAAGAATGGCGGCTTTTTCCTTGCCGGTCAGAATGGTCTTTTTTACATATTGCTGCTTAGGTTCACCAGATTTGTAATAACGGTCTGACATTAAAAAACTCCCACTGGTGACAGTATAGCACAGAGTGGGAGTTGTGTTTAGACGTCAGGTGGGAGTTAGAACTTTCCTCCACCAAGGCTTGCGGTCAGACTGTACGAGAATGTTGGAGCATTCTTGTATCCTGTCCACTGCATGGTTGGCCCCATTCCCAATGAAACATGACTGATACCGGCGTACTGAAGGTTTACGGTAGCTTTCAGGCTTTCGTTGGTAATGTTGTACAGTGCAAACGTAGAGAGGCTCAGATCAGAAAGTCCCAGTTTTGAGAAAGAAGCTGAAATAACCAGGTTATGACCGTAGGTAGTCAGGGCTTTCCAGTCTACTCCCTGGAATTCTGCCAGTTTTTTAGTGGTATCAGTAAGTTCTTCTCCGTCATAGTAATAAGAACCGAGCAGTGCAATTCCCGGATCTGACCAGTTCAGCATACCGCCAACGGTACCTTTGAACAGTGCTTTAGATTTACTGCCGGAAGCGTTTTCTTTTTTCCAGGCAGATTCATCACCAAAACGGAGGGTTGCTTCGCCATAGAAGGTTCCTTTTTTGGTAAAAGGCCCGGTAATGGTACTCATGGCTACTGGGGCACGCTGATTCTGGTACCAGCCGCCTAAACCAAGTTCAAAAGTTCCAAACACCAGTTCTGTTTTTGCTGCAAGGGCAGTATCACGAACAAAACTGGTCTTTGTGTTGGTAACGGTGTAGTCATATTTCTGTTTCATCAGATTCTGGTACGTCATTTCATAGGAAGTACTTGGAATGGCATAGAGATACAGCGTATTCTGGGTTCCCGGGAATACAATCTGGTTTCGTAGTGCTATAGGACCGTCTACCTGAACCGTTGGATTTTCGGGATCGATGGCACTAAGGTTTACGATATTACTTGCCGGACTGAAAAAGTAGCCGACACCCCAGGTAATGGTCTGTTTTCCGAAGCGGGCGGTCAGGTTGTCGGAAATGTCAAAGTCAGTAAACAGTTCTTTAATGTAAAAGCTGTTATAGGTGCTGGTACTGTAGCTTTTCGGCTGGGTAATACCTGCCATCTGTGCCAGCTGAGTAACCAGCTTTGTATCAGAATCAATAAGATCCTGAAGGTCTGCTGAATTTGCAGTATGTGACGTATCCCCTGATGTGGCAAACGGATAGTTGATGCCACCCTTTCCGTACATGCGCAGAGAGTCAGTAGGACGGGCATCAACAGAAAGCTGGGCGCCCAGATTAACCGTTAAGGTTGAATCCTTTACATCAGTCCAGAACTTGGAATCCTTTGGAAAGCTGGTACTGGTAGATACGCTGGAACTCCAGTTGCCACCAATCTTTACGCTGCCAGCCTGAAAAATGGTAGCAGCTTGTGATCCACTGATGGTATTCTGAGTAAAATCTACAATGCCATCATCGGCAAACATATCGTCATCACCGCCGAACAGGTTGTCGTCACTGCCAAATAAGTCGCCGTCATCTCCCCAGCTGCTTTCAAAACCGGAATCCCAACTGGTATCCCAGTCATCATCTTCTGCAAAAACAGGCATGGCCAGCAAGACTGCTGCAACTGCTGTACCAATTACGTTACGTATTACGGTATGTTTCATCAGTTCAGTCCTTCAAGATATGCTTTGGTAAAGATACGGTCTGGCAGAGTATCAAAACTCAAGTCAGAAATTACCTGAGTAGTCTGTTCTCCGGGATTCAGTTCATCACGTACAATAGTCTGGTATCCAATATATCCATGGGCGGTTTTAGCATATTTTGGAATCAGAATGGTGCGCATCAAGCGGCCATTGGCACTGAAATCACTTTCTTTCAGCAGCAGCGGTACATCCTTACGGATATAATACGTAGATTTTTCGTAGACTGGATCATTATTTCTTGCTTCAACACTGATGATATACACCGGATACTGGCCCAGTTTTCCTTCTTCAAGACCGGTGATGTTGTAGTTTTTGCGCCAATGGTCAGAAGAACGGCTTAAGTCATCCAGTTTAACGTCACTGTCAGCAATCTGTTCTTTCAGTGATACATGGCTGAATTTGCGTCCGATAGGGTCGTACATCCAGATATTGTCGCCATCTCTCAGGTATCCGGTTCCTTTGTCTGCTTCCGGAAACAGCTGAACAATGGTGAATGTTTCTGTTTTTGTGCGTTCAAATACTTTGTATTGAATGCTTGAGTTAGGCTTTCCGGGTTTTTCTACGGTAATGGAAATTGTTGCGGTATAGTCACCGTTGAAAACCAGCTGGTCATTGGTTGATTCAAGAATTGTAAATGCCTGTTCTGCCTGAGCAGGAGTAACCTGCGCATAGACAGCAGCTGCAAGTAACGCCACAGCGGCGCAAACAGTAATAAATCGCTTCATGTATAACTCCTTCGTCAGGACTGTCTGTGTCATTCCGAACTTGTTTCGGAATCCATGCACCTTACTTAGTGCAGATGCTGAATCAAGTTCAGCATGACGTATTTGTCAGACAGTCCTATATTTTTATTTAATGCTTCGTAAGGCTTCGGCTGGTAACATAGCAGAAGCTTTCTGTGATGTACCCCGGACAGCCAGAATGGTAAGAACCATAATCAGCAGGTATTTTGCGATAACTGAACCTGCATCCAGACTGAACGAAATGTGTCCGTTATGCAGGAAGAACGCTACAACCTCATGATCGATGGTGAAGAATCCTACAATCCACATGACAACAATGGCCAGTACAAAGCCACCAAAGGCTCCGATAAGACTAAGGATAGTAGCTTCAGTAGTGAACAGCAGACCGGTATTTTTTCCGGTGAGGCCAACAGCCCGCATGGTACCAATCTCCCGGATGCGTTCGTACAGAACCATACGGTAGGTATTGGAAATACCAACCATAACAATCAGGAAGATGACAATGAGGATGATGGTGGTTACGGTATGCACAACAGAAACAACGGTTTCAAGGGCTGGCAGTACGTCTTCCAGAGAATATACGGAATAGATGGTTCCTTCTACTTCCATAGCATCAATCTGCTTGCTCAGCTCACGGGTCATGAGCATGCTGCTGGCCTTCAGTGCTTCCTGTCGGCTGGTAACATGATTACCGGTTGCACGGATGGCATTTTCTACCTGCTGGGCAACCAGTGTCTGCTTTGACTGGTTCTTTGGCCCCAGATTAATAGTACACATGTTGAAGCTGTTTTCCGGTGCTTCCCGCAGTTCGTTAATGTATTTCTGCGGGGCATACAGCATGATGGAATCCAGCAGGCTGGCTTTTTTGGTAACAGCTGCAATGGTAAATTCACCAACGGTCTTCTGTCCGGTGCGGGTAGAAGTAGAATAAATGACCCGGTCGCCAACTTCAACATTCAGGGAACGCTGAGCTGTTTCGTTGATGATCAGTGCATCTTCTGCCCAAATGTTGTCCATGGATCCTTCTACAAAGATAAAGGAGTCCAAAAGGGCATCTTCGTGGGTAAAGTCACAGCCGTATACGGTGGCGGTAAGACGCTGGCCGTTGAACAGCAGGTCACCGGCAGAGGTAGAACGCTGGAAATAGCTTTCATACTGGATATCGTTTTCTTCCAGAATGTTTTTGATGAAATCCTGGTCACGGATTAACGAAAAGTTCCGCTTTAAGTTAATGGTTCCGTCTTCCAGAATTTCATGTTCAATACCCTGAACAAGGACGTTTCCGCCGAACATGCGGGTAATGGAGTTTTTCAGGTTGTTCAGTGCTCCGGTTGCAAGACCGTCAATACTGGTTACTACAAAGAACCCGAAGGCAATGGCAACGGCCAGCATGGCACTGCGCTGTTTCTGGCGTGAAAGGTTGCGCCAGGCAAGTGAAATAGTTGTGAACATTATTCATCCCCCTTGGAAAGGGCTTTCAGCGGTGTTACCCGCAATGCGGCTGATACCGGGTACAGGTTTGCAAGGAGCGAACCTGCAAGAATCAGCAGCACGGTCTGTGCGATGGAAGTAACGGTAGGAATCAGCTTGATGGAACCGCCACCTAAGAGCAGTTTTGCTACGGTATTTGATACGCTGATATCACACAGGTTGACAATAGTCATGATAATAAGGGCAAGTACCGTACCGGCAGTTGCGCTGACTACGGCTATAGTAAGGCTTTCTGTAACAAAGAGCTTCCGGATAAAGTCCTTGTGGCTTCCCAGGGCACGCATGGTACCGATTTCACCGGTGCGCTCAAGCACACTGATGGTCATGGTGTTCATGATGATAAAGAATACGACAACGGCCAGAATGATTACCAGTGCGGTGAAAATTATCGAGATGCCGTCAACGGTGGTGGTAAAACTGCGCGCAGCTTCATTCCAGGTCATTACGCGGGCAGCAATTCCCTGTTCAGCAAATGCTGTTTCAATCTGTGCTTTTGTGCGGGCTATGGCACCGGCAGATGCGTTGTCCAGCTTCATGACTACAAACTGCCATGCACCGTCATCGGTCTGGTTTAATTTATCGCGAAGGGTAGTATCACCCAGAATGTCGTCAAAACCGGCTGATGTGTCAGCCAGCAGCAGGTCTCCGTCTTCAAAATCGCCGAAAAAGTCATCGTCGCCAAAGAAATCGTCATCGCTGCTGCCGAACAGATCTTCTTCAGACGCTGCCGAAAGGTTCATGTCAACGTTTTCGGGTAAAGAACTTTCAATGGCGGCACTGTAGGTAAGTTTTGCATAGATGCGGGCAAAACTGGGGTCTGCATACACAATGCTGCTCATGGTGCTGTTCTTGTCCGGCTGACGGTAAAAACCGACGATTACTGCTTCACGCAATGTGGCACGGGTAGCGGCGCCTGCAATCAGGACGGTATCTCCCAGGTTCAGCGGCTTACGGAAGAATTCTTCAAAGTTGTCACGCAGTTCTTCATCAATAAGCAGTTCGTTGGTACCGGCAGCCGGTGTACGGCCTGCAGTAAGCACAATGCTGGGGAACAGGTCAAAATACCGGTCTGGCTCTCCACTGAACATAAGGAACAAGGGCAGGGCTGCAAAATTGGTATCATCATCAATTTCAAACTCAGCAATGCCGTTTTCCATTAAAATACCCTGGGTAGAAATGAATTTTGAGTAGGCTTTGACGTTTCCGTTGGACTGTATCACTGATTCTACAGCGGCAATATCCTGAATCGCGGGAATACGCATACCATCCATACTTAAAGAAGTAGATTCAACCTGAAACATATCCATGTACATGGCATCTTTTGGAACAGGAGCTGAAATTACCAGATCTCCGGTGTAATGGGCACGGAAGTCGCGTTCCATACCGCGGTTGGTGGCTTCAAGAAATCCGTTTCCCAGTTCAACAATCATGACACCAACGGCAATGAAAAGTCCGATGATGATGGTTTTTGATTTATGCTGGGTCAGATTCCGGATTGCCATTCTGAAAATGACACCCATCAGCGAACCTCCGCCTGGTTGTATACGTCAGAGCCGGCTTTATGTTCGTCTTCTGAAATCTTACCGTCAAAAATATGGATAACGTGGTCACACATTTCTACGATGCGGGCATCGTGGGTACTGAAGATAAAGGTGGTCTGCAGTTCAGGGTCTTTATTCAGATCTTTCATCAGGGAAAGAATCTGGGCTGAGTTTACGGAGTCCAGATTTGCCGTAGGTTCATCGGCAAGAATTACCGGCGCTTTGGTAACCAGTGCACGGGCAATGGCAACACGCTGGCGCTGGCCGCCTGAAAGTTCAGAAGGTTTGTGTTTTTCCCAGTCTGTTAAGCCTACACGTTCCATCAGAAAGTGAATCCATTCTTCTTTCTGTTTTGCGGTAAAGTCATCTACTGCACAGTGGGATTCTGCTCCTTTTCCGGCCAGCAGCAAAGGAAACTCGATGTTTTCATATACGTTAAGAACCGGAATCAGGTTGAAGGTCTGGAAGATGAATCCCAGCTGGCTGCGGCGAAGTCCGGTAACGCGCCGGTCAAGCTTGTTGTTGATTCTGGTCTTCTTCTTTTTCTTTCCTTCTGCCGGTGCCCAACGGTCACTGTCGGTCTGGTTGGCGGCCAGGTCAACACCTTCATAGACGTTGATACCGTTGATGATGATATTGCCTTCTGATGGCAGGTCGATAAGACCGGTCATATTGAGAATGGTTGATTTACCGGATCCTGATGGTCCGGAGATAGCGGCAAATTCACCTTTTTCTACAGAAAAAGATACGCCTTTTACGGCTTCTACCTGCTGTTTCCCCAGCGGATAGATTTTCCGTACGTTTTCCAGTGTTACTACAGACATAAAAACATATAACTCCTTAGCGATGCTGATATGATGCCGCCATGGACGGCGGCGGATAGCGTGGGTTTTGCAGAGCAAAACCCAGTAAGGTTGGATGACATGGAGGTCATCCAACCGACTAACTCCTTATATACTACATAGGTGCCGGCAAGGAGGCCGGCGGATAGTGGGGTTTTGCACCGCAAAATAATGCGGAAGGGTGGAAACAAAAACAAAACTCCACAATCTCAAGGTACGGATTCTGAAGCAAGGTAGCAAGAACAATCTTATGAATATATTGTTATCATTACGATTTCTGTAAAATCCTCACATAGAGTGTAAGCAATCACTAATCAAAATCTGAACACGGACGTATACTGACACTAGAGAGGTTCCTGATGATCAGTAACATGTACTGGATTACGGCTCTTATGTTTACAGCCGTTCTTTGCATCATAGCCATTGCAGAAAAACATTCTGTAAGCCGTCATACGCGGTATGAGCGCTCTTTTACTGACATGCTGTTTTTTGGAATATTCTTCTGCTTTCAGGATATGTTCTGGGGTTTCTGCGACAGCAAAATCATTGATAACGACACGGTATATTTTGTTGCTTCCAGTATTTTTCATTTCTCCATAGTATTTACCTCTTTTTTCTGGATGAAGTTTTTTCTGTCGTATATGGGAGTTTCCGTTCGCCGAAAGAAAATGTTCTATGCTGTCGTTTTTCTGGCAGTGGGTTTTCAGCTGGTTGTGATAACGGTCAATTTCTTTTATCCGGTACTGTTCGTTATTGAGAACGGACACTATTTTACCCGTCATTTGCGTCATATATCCTTCAGCAATCAGTTCCTGATATATCTTATTACAGCGATTACCGGACTCTATCACGCCAGATCAGATGATACCAAATGGCGTCATCAGTTTTTTACCATTTCTTTCATATCTCTGATTCCGCTTATTACGGGGATATTCCAGCTGTGTTTTTCCGAAGCGCCTTTTTTCAGTCTTGGATATTTTCTTATCTGCTTTACCGTGCACTATTTCATCGTCTCAAAAGAGCGTAACGAGGCATATCACTACATGATTGCCAATGCTATTACAGGCACCTATTACACCATGCACCTGTTCAATTTTACCGGCGGCAGTTTTGAACCGGTAATTGAATCTGAGATGATAAAAAAACTGATAGCCAATAGAAAAGATTTACAGGGAACGCTGAATACAGTAATGGATGCAACGGTTACTGACGCCTATCGGGAAATGGTCATTGAATTTGTGGATCTGAATACCTTATCGGACCGTCTGCAGTCAAGTAATCAGGTATCCCTTGATTTTGTCGGTAAATATCATGGCTGGGTTCGTGCATCGTTTACTACCGTTGAGCGGGATGATGATGGCAGTTTAATCAGCGCCATGTTTACTACCCAGATTATTGATGACCAGAAGAAAAAAGAGCAGGAAATGTTTGCCCGTTCAACTACTGATCAGCTGACAGAGGTGCATAACCGCCGGGCCTATGAA
>JAZLJW010000209.1:0-15566 GCA_045597345.1 Treponemataceae bacterium | reverse complement strand
GCAGGACGGTTTCCGGCACCAAATGGTCTACCCTGACCATTCTGTCCGCCAGGGCCACGGTTGAAACCACCCTGGCCACCCTGACCGCCTCTGTTGTAGCCACCCTGGCCACCAGCGCCACGATTAAAGCCGCCCTGACCGTTGCGGTTAAAACCACCCTGGCCATTGCGGTCCCCGTATCCACGGTTCTGGAAACCTTCACGGGCCTGTGCACCGGTAAATCCCCCACCCTGACCGTTACGGTTATAGTTATTGTTGTAGGGACGATTAGGATCCCGTGGTCTGCGTTCACCATCATACGATCCGGACTGGCCACCACGGTTATTGTAACCGCCCTGACCATTGCGGTCTCCGTAGCCACGGTTCTGTCCTCTACCCTTATCAGCAAGGTTACCCATTTTAACATTAGGACGAGCTGGGCTTAATTCGATGGAAGATACCCCACGGCGTTCAGCTGCTGGTTTGCGGTCTGCAGTTTCTGATTTCTGAACATCTGTCTTAGGAGCCTCTGGTTTTACTTCACTTCTGCTGTCAGCTTTATGTTCTACTTTTGATTCAACTTTAGCTTCTGGCTTAACAGCAGCTTTAGCAGCGGTTTCAGTCTTTGGAGCAGCAGAATCAGCCACAGGTGCAGCTTTGTTCTGGGAAGATTCAGGCACAACCCGGACTACGGGGCGTGGAGCAGCTTCGCTCTTTTCAGAAGGAGCAGGTTGAGTCTTTTTCTTTACCACAACAACCTTTTTCTTTTCAGGTGCAGCACCTTGTGATGGAGCATTATCCTGAGGGGCGTCGCTTTTCTTCTTGTTAATGATCAGTTTTGGTTTGTTCTCTGAATCTTCTGCCATTTGTTTTCCTTATAGTATTTCTGATCTATAGTTGTAATAATCGTCCTTTGCGATTATTCAGCTTCTTCATATTCAAAGCTCAATCCGATGTGACAGTTTGGACATTCTGTCATTTCGGCAGTGATACGGGCACCACATTCGGGGCACTCGAAATATTCGACTTCTTCTGAAGATTCACCTTCAGATTCCTGTTGGGTTTCGGATTTTTCAGCCTGTTCAACGGGTTCATCATCTACAAATTCTACAGTGTCATTGATACATTTCATGACAGTATTGATATCTTCATCTGACAAACCTTCAATTTCTGACAGTGTACCATCTTTAACCGCTGAAATGAATGATTCAATCTCAACAATGCTGTTTTCCTGAAGCAGAGCAACAACACGTTCATCTACACCTGGAACCTGTGCGATGGTTTCAATTTCATCATATTCTTCTGAATAGTTATCATTGAACAGCTGGTTTGCAGCAGCACAACGAATTTCTGACATTTCACCATAAATTTCTTCATACTGTGCTTCTGTCTTAACATCAATGCTCCAGTCGGTAAGACGGTTGGCAAGACGTACGTTAAGGCCCTGCTTACCAATTGCCAGAGAGAACTGACTGTCTGGAACAACAGCAAGAGCCTGACGTTTATCTTCATCAATGATTACGACCCCTGAAACTTCAGCTGGAGAAAGTGCATTTCTGATGAAAATACGTGGATCCGGGTCATACTTCAGTACGTCAATTTTCTCACCTTCAAGTTCGGTGATGACATTCTTGATACGGACACCTTTCAGTCCGACACAGGCACCAACCGGGTCAACATCTTCACGGCGTGAAGAAACTGCCATTTTTGTCCGGTATCCTGCTTCACGTACAATTTTGTGAATTTCAACGGTTCCATCATAGATTTCAGGAACTTCAAGTTCGAGAATGTTGCGCACAAATTCAGGATCAGTACGGGAAAGAACAATCTGTACACCGGAACCTGATGTAGGCTTTTTAACTTCAACAATGATTGATTTAATACGGTCGTTCTTGTGGTAAACTTCACGTTCGCTCTGGAATTTCTTTGGAAGAACACCTTCAACTTTTCCTAAATCTACATAAATAGTACCGTTAGGCTGCTGACGCTGATAATATCCGATGATAATCTCACCGACTTTATCTTTATATTCTGCATACAGACTATCTTTATGAATTTCAGTCAGTTCCTGGTGAGCTTTTTGTTTACCGGTCTGAACAGCAGAGCGTTCAAATTCGGTTTTAGGATCAAGAAGGATATCTACTTCATCACCCTCTTCAACTTCTTCGCTCATTTCTTTAGCTTCTTCAAGCTCAATCTCTTTTACTGGATCATATACACCGTCTACAACAACTTTACGGGAATATACTGAAACATCCGTGAAATCATCATTAATCACAACTATACAGTTATCATCTGTACCAAAGGTTCTTTTGTAAGCTGCCTTAATTGAGCTTTCAATAACATTACGAACCTGGTCTTCTGAGTAATTTTTTTCGTTCATCAGCTGCATAGCAGCTTCTGCCATATCCTGCGACATGAATCGATGCCTCCTATCGAACAATAGTTGCATGAACACTGTTTTACGCACGCTGTTCAACTGCAACACTATATAAATACAATTTAGGAATTTAAAAGCTTTGCTTTTGCGATACCTTCATAAAGAAATGTCTTGTTTTCCGGTACTCCGGTTTCAGACCCAACTAAAAGCGTTACTGATGTTTCGTCAGAATCTACGATTGTTCCGCTGGTCCAATCTGAAACATCCCGATCCCACACACGCGCCATCTGCCCTTTGAAAAAGCTGAATTCTGCTGCGTTCCGGATATTCCGTTCCATGCCGGGAGAACTGACTTCCATAGAGTAGCCTTCCGGACCAAAGAGCTGATCAAGTTTCGGTTCAATCAGATGTGTTACTTTAACACAATCCTGTGTTCCAATGGCACTTTCATTGCGACCAATAATAACAGTCACTTTTTTTTCTGTTTTAAGGGGAACAACTTTCAGATCAATCAGATGATACCCGACACTTTCAACCAGCGGGGAGAGTGTATCGTAATACTGAATTGAATGTAATGATGTGTATTCCAAAAAAATCTCCGTTAAAAAAACGTTATACCAACGAATAAAAACGAAAAACAGGCACCCGGATATAAAAAAAGAGCCGTTCGAACGACTCTATTTATAGGGTACTTTAATGTTCAAGTAATACTATCACATATTTGCAAAATACGTCAATCTACGAAGCAAAATAAAATCTGACTCTATCCGGTTCTTCCATTTTTACGGTACGTAAAATAGTGATACCGGATGTATTTCTGTAACCCCGATAGCATGCAAGGCTTCTGCTCCACGGCAGACCGTAACCCCTGTGGTAATGACATCGTCAAGAAGAACGACCTCTTCCGGCATACAGTTTCCTTTCAGAATACGGATTCTTTTCTGATCGGAAACAGCCTGGTAATCGGCCCCCTGTTCTCCAAGGCGTTCTTCCCGGCTTAGTTTTTTCTGTTGTGTAATGGTGATTCTTTCAAGAACACGCAATACCCGTACCCCGTACGCTCTTTCCAGAATCCGGCAAAGTTCTTCAATCTGATCCCATCCTTTTTCTTTCATTTTGTTTTTTCTTGGAGGAACAGGAACAACTGCCACGTCCGGAAATTTCTTGCAGAGTATCTGATGAACCCATTGTGCATACAGAGAGGACAAGGATCTGTCTCCCGTTATCTTCCAGGTAGTTAAAAGACGCTTTTTCTTTCCAAGATACGGGAAGCCGGGGAGGACACCGGTTATGCCGGTAATCTCTGCCTGTTGAGGGGAAAAAACCGCATGTCCATTGCGGCATTCCGTACATATTTTTGTTTCTGACAGGAGGAGCCTGCCACATAGCGAACACCGGGGATGATTGAGAGAAAGCTGTAATTCATCAGTGAGCTTACTGCGACAGGATGCACAGAGTGGTTGATATACACTGGGAGACTGACAGAGTACACAAGACCGTGAAAAACAGAGATAGCTGACTATCCTGCCGGCATATTCTTTACAGGAAAATAGTGTTTTCATGTAAAGAATATGTATGCCAGAATGAAAAAAAATATCAGGAAATCAGAAAAATCAGGTAGAAAGTGATTTTTTCCAACGGGAAATCAGTTCCAGTGCTTGAAGTGGCGTTACATTATTCACATCAGTACTGAGAATTTCATCAAGAATCAGTTCTT
Source organism: Treponemataceae bacterium (assembly GCA_045597345.1). Taxonomy (GTDB): domain Bacteria; phylum Spirochaetota; class Spirochaetia; order Treponematales; family Treponemataceae; genus Treponema_I. Next base: position 11,490 of record JAZLJW010000209.1, on the reverse strand, counting down.
CTTCGGGAAACAATCCGTTTGGTCCAAGTAATGGTGTTTTCTGCATATCAGAATCTGTTTCAAATACAGGAGGATGACCTGATGTCAGGGCAGCTAAACCTTCATGAACCCGGGATTCAGGATTAAGATTTTCCAGTACCTGCTGTGCACGCTGAATAACCGGCTCAGGGATTCCAGCCAGACGGGCAACGTGAATCCCATAACTGTTTGCTGAAGCGCCGGATTTTATTTTCTTCAGGAATACGGTCTGTCCTTCACTTTCAAGAACATCCATGCAAAGCAGTTGCAGTGATTCATGATTCAGACGGGTCAATTCATGATAATGAGTTGCAAAGAACGTCTTTGCCTGGATTTTTTCCAAAAGGTACTCTGAAACAGCCCAGGCAATGGAAAGTCCATCTTCTGTTGAAGTTCCGCGTCCCACTTCATCCATCAGGACAAGACTTTTTGGGGTTGCACTACGAAGAATCCGTGCAGTTTCCGACATTTCAACCAGGAAAGTTGACTCGCCACGCGCCAGATTATCAGATGCCCCTACCCGGCAGAAAATCCGGTCAGTAATGCCAATATGTGCTTCCGAAGCTGGTACAAAACTGCCTATCTGTGCAAGGAGCACAATAAGGGCATTTTGCCTCAGGTACGTACTTTTTCCGGCCATATTAGGGCCTGTAATGAGTGCAAAAGGCAGGTCTGTCAATTGTGTGTCATTTGGTACAAATTCACCGGCAGAAAGATGATATTCTACAACGGGATGGCGTCCTTTCAGAATTTCCAGTGCATTAGAATCATCCACCTGAGGGCAAACCCAATGCTGTTCAATAGCAGCCTGAGCCAATGCCTGCGAAACATCAATTACGGCGATTTCTGCAGCAACTGAAAGAAGATAAGGAATATGGGGAATAATGGAATTCCGCAGTTCTTCAAAAAGTTTTTTTTCAAGAGCGGTAATATTTTCTGCAGCAGTAACCAGTTCGGTTTCCAGCTCTTTGAGTCGGGCACTGGTGTAGCGGTCACCATTAGTCAAGGCACGTGTACGGATGAAGTGTTCAGGAACTGCATCAAGCTTTCCTTTACTCACTTCCATAAAATATCCTACATTCTTATTGTATTTGATTTTTAAGGTCTGGATACCGGTATTCCGTTTCTCTTCTTCAACATATTCTTCAAGAATCTGACTGAAGTTATTCTGAACCTGACGGTAATGATCAAGTTCTGCATTCCAGCCTTCACGAATGATTCCCCCGTCCGTGATACTGGTTGATGGATCATCAAGCAAAGCCCGGTTAATGGCATCAATCATCTGTTCTGCAAGATCTGTATCGGGAGCCGCAGGGGTTCCGGTAAACACTGATGATGCTACGGTGTTTCGTACAGCAAGCCATCCCTCAAGGCTGTTTTTTAATGCCTGAATATCTTTTGGATGTGCCTTAAGCATACCGATTTTTGATGAAAGACGTTCTATATCAAGAATATTCCCCAGTGCATTGCGGCATTGGGAAAGAATCGAAGGGGCAGCAACAAAAAATGAAGTTTGATTCTGCCGGAGACGAATTGCTTCCACATCGGTGAGGGGATACGAAAGTCTTGAACGAAGCAGACGGCTTCCCATAGCCGAACAGGTATACCACAGTGTTTCAATCAGGCTGTATTCCCGTGTGCCATCACGCAGATTAGCAGTAATCTCAAGATTCCGCCTTGAAGACTCATCAATAATGACGTATCGTGAATCAGTGAGCAGGGTGATATCAGTTATCTGGGGCAAAACATCAGAAGGATTGGCTGTATTGGCAGTTCGTGAAAGATATTCAATGAGATACCCGAGGGATGAAACTTCCGGTGATTTTTCAGAAAGAGAAAAGGCACTGAGATTGGCAGTCTTAAATTGTGTAAGAAGCCGTTTATACGATAATTCACGCTCAAAATGCCAATCCTGTTCCCAATCAATCTGAATGGAAGGAAACTGCTCTAAAACCTCCTGCAGTTCCTGATGGTTTTCAAGACTTGCGGCAATCAGTATTTCTTTAGGAGCTGCACGTCCCAGTTCCTTAGATAATTCTTCTGTCAGCCGGGAAAGAGGAAAGGAAAGCGCATAACAGGCTCCTGTTGAAACATCGCAGTAACTGAAAGAAACGACAGGTGTACGGGAAGCCGTTGAATCTTTTGTCACACAAAGTGAAGCAAGATAATTACTGGCACCACTTTCAAGATATTCTTCTTCCAGGGCTGTTCCTGGCGAAATAACTTCAATCACTTTACGTTCGACAATACCCTTTGCAGACGGAGCTGTTATCTGTTCACAGATGGCGATACGTTTACCTAACCGCAGCAGTCGGGCAATATACACCTTACTTGCATGATAGGGAATTCCACACATGGGGGAATCGACACGATGGGTGAGCGTTAAATTAAGCAAACGGGAGACAAGTATGGCGTCATCATTGAACATCTCATAAAAGTCTCCCAGTCTGAAAAACAGGATTTCGTTTTGATATTGAGCTTTAATGGCTGCATATTGAGCCATTAAAGGAGTAGTTTCTGCCATGAAAAAAACCGGAATTAAAGAATTGAACTGAGCTGGCTGATAACTTTATCAGTAATATCAACGGTAGGACTGTACCAGATAATTGAATTTGCATCCTGAAGGCTTAAAATGATACTGTACCCTTCAGATTCTGCTATACGTTCGATGGCGTTATACAGTTTTTCATAAAAATCATCTGAAGTTTCAAGTTTCTTTTTTAGAGAGTCAAGTTCGGCTCTCTTTGACCGTGAATATTCAGTAAGGAAATCATATTTCTTCTGGTATTCAGCTTGCAGCCGTTGTTCCTGAGTTCCATTATTGTTCTGCTTTGCTTCTACAATTTTTTTCTGCAAATCATCGAGTTCAGCAGTTTTTTTCTTTACCTCGGTCTGAAATTCAGTCAGTTTTGCTTCATAGTTCCGGACACCGGCTGATGACCGGAAATAGCTGATGTATACCCGGGATGTATCAATAACACCAAAACGGGTTAAATCAGACTGAGCAAAGAGAGAAAGCACTGGGAACAGTGAAAGAACACAAACTACGATAAGCTTTTTAAGCGATTTTTTTACAGTTTTCATACGATACCTACTGGCCTATTTTAGCGGTTAGCAATATTGAATGACAAGGTAAAGGCACCTTTATCTTTCCATTTGAATCCGGAATCTGTAATCTGGAATGTATTGGCAAACAACAGTCTGATAGGGAACTGAGGCAGACAGAAACGAATTCCAGGACCAAAGCTATAGTAATAATCATTTCCAGACATAGTTGTAAAGAAATCTTTGAAGGTATCTTTGACAACAACAGCATCACCGTAGAAATCAAGAGCAATAATACCTGGAACAATAGGGCTTCTCAATTCCAGTGTATTTGACCACATAACCTGTCCCCGTTTACTCAGCAGCGTATTCCAGCCACGACCATTGAACATACCGTCGATGTACAGCTGATTACCGAAGCTGATATCTTTGTTAAAGCAGGGAGTAAGTGTTGACAGGGTTGAAAAGCCTGCAAGAGTCAGCTTAAAATCCCAGTTTTCAAAAACCGGTATAGAGCAGATGGGCAGATAGCCTTCCAGAATGGTATCTGTGCGGAAGTAATAATCAGATTCTACTTTAGGGAGAAGACCAGAGTAAGAAAGACGCTGACTGATAAACCATCCCTTGAAAGGATCATAGTATACATCCCGGTCATCAAAGCTTATCTGAGTCCACAATGTATTAGCCAGTCCCACTTTTTTGCTGTTCTGAAGAATTGACGAATCTGTGGGCGAGTATAAATCTGAATCAAATGAATTGTGAATTACATCAGATGAGATACCACCAGTAAGAGAAACGATGCCTGCATTCGGGGTCCATCGCCGTCCAAGAGATAAAGAACCGGTAACCGAATACTTCTGGTAATCCATGTAGATATCTGAAGTATTCAAGCCTTCACTGAAGAACATTTCCTGTACTGTTGTATCATGAGTATGAGCAATATCAAGACCTGCGTTAAATGTTATGGGCTTGTTGAACATCCATGCATTTCCATAACCAACACCAAGAGACTGTGTGGTATTTGAAAGAGTAAGGCTCTCTGAAATCGATTTTCCCCTACCACCAACGTTGGTATTGTTGTTCTTGATAAACACTGAAAGAGGGAATTCATTAGCTGCAGCAACACCAGAGAACGTAATACCGAATTCCAGGTTATGCGTCTGCCCTTCTTCTACATTGATAATCAAATCCATCAGATTATCTTCTGATCCCTGTGCAAATTCAGGTTCGATTGCAGAAAAATACTGAGTATTATACAGATTCCGTAAACCGTTTATCAGTTTTGCCTTACTGAAAATATCACCCGGTTCCATGGGAAGTTCACGGGTAATAACATATTCTTTCGTTTTGGTGTTTCCACGAACAATAATGTTTTCTATGTGACTGCGTGGGCGTTCAACGATAGTAAGAGAACAGGTAATAACCCGGTTTACAGCATTACGGTCTTCCTGTGGGATGAAACTATTGGAGGTATACCCGTTTTCATAGTACAAGTCTTGAATAGCCATCAATGAATTCTGGTATTTAGTGATGTTAAAATCACTTCCCGGTTTTACTGTTACCAGACTCATCAATTCTTTTTCAGAAAAGAGGGTATTTCCGTTAATAGTAATTCCACCAAAGGTATATTTTGAACCTTCACGGATTACAAAGGTAAGAATCATTTCATCGTGATTTTTTGCCTCATTATATGAAATATCACGACGGACTTCAGAAACTTCAGCATCAATAAAACCACGGTCGCGATAATAGAGTGCCAGTGTCTGACGATCCTGTTCCAGCGCAGATTCTTTAAAAGCGCCTTTATTGAACAAACCGGCTTCCTTTAGTGAAAGCTGCGATTTAAGCGTTTTTGTGGTAAAGTTTTCATATCCCTCAAACCGGATTTCAGAAACAACCGTTGCCCGACCTTCTGAAATGGTATAGGTAATATCGATACCTTTCTCAGTTTCTTCATATTCTGAAGATACTTTGATTGAAGTAAACCCCTTCTCAAGATAGGTATCACGAATCTTACGTTCATCTACCAATACTTTTGTAGAAACAAAAATATCACCTTTTTTCAACGTTATGGCTTCACGAAGTTCGGAAGAATGGAGTTCTGAGTTACCCTTGAATGAGATACTGTGGATAAGAGGTTTTTCAACAACGGTGAAGTGGATGATAACCTGACTGAAATCAGTATCTGCCGGTTCAAGTTCAGGAGTGATGTCATCAAAATAATCAAAGGCATACATGCGGTTCAGTATGTCCATCCACACTTCATCCGTGAAACGCTGACCTTTAAACGGTGTGGTAACACTGTCCACGTCAGCAAGTGTAACGGTTTTTAAGCCACTGAAAGTAATTTTTTTGATTGGTTTATTATAATACCAGTCCCCCTCCTGAGCAAAAAGCGGGATACCCAGCAGAAATACCAGAACAATAAGACTGATGCAACGTTTTATACATATTTTTGCACTCATAGAATTCCTCTTTAGAGAGAGAGTTTCCAGGACAAACTTAATGAGGTGTAAGGAACCCACAAATTTTGTACTGATTGTGTAACATCGGGAGCTATACTCCAGCGGATATTGGCAAAGGGTGCAGGGAATTCAAGACCGATCTCCGGCTGAAGCGCAAAAGTAAGCTTTGCCTGATCGGTGTTAGCCCGTTTTTCTTCGTCAAATCTAAGGCTGAACATGGCATCCATATACACGGAAGTACCAATGTACTTGCCTATATAAACAGTTGTATTGTCGAAATAGTTACCGATTTTTAACGAATCATTAGTATCACTTCCATCCAGAACCGACTGCAATGCCTGCTGAATAAAAGGTGATCTGATTGAAAATATATCAAAATGAAGAGAATCCCTCAACCGGTTTTCAAGACCACGTATCAGACTGTTCTGAATCAGATAATCAACACCGGAAGCTGCCAGCTGACTGAGCATGGCACCTGTAGAAATTCCGGATTCCACAAGAATTGCTTCGCCCAGAAGCGTACGGATTTCAAGATCTGATAACGAAGAGTCACTGGACAGTACTGGGTCAATCTGGTCCAACCGCTGATTGGGAATTGAAAGGATAATGCGTACCAGCTCATTATCAGCAGTCCGTTCACGGGTTTCGGCCCGTAAGTTAATCAGTGGATTAAAGCCATTTTCATTCTCATTTAATATGACAGATCCCTCCCTCAAATAGAAGTTTCTGTTCAGATACAGTATCTCTCCGCCCCGCACTTCAAGGTTACCAATTACCGTATAGGTGCCGGCAACACCATCCATCGTATAAATAAACGGTGTTTCTGTAGTTGCAAGACCACGGATAATCGGATTTTTTCGGGAAGGATAGGCAACCTTAACTTTACGCTCAGGAATTACTTTCACATCACAATTGATAATCATATCAGTCGAATCACTATCGACCTCTTCCTCATCTTCAAGAAAACCGTTATTGATTACCACATCACCATTCCGTGCATAAATGGTGCCTTCGATGGTAAAGGAGGTGGAATCAAGTACCATATGCAGCGTTCCCCTACCCTCTGACTGCAGGTCAATAAAATCAGCGAGCATAGTAACGTCAACATAATTACCCTCTGGAATTTCTATATCAATAATCAGGTTGTCAAAGGACCACCGCTCAAAATTACAGGTAATATCTGCAATGACAGCTGCGCCACCACTGGTAAAATGCCCCTTACGTATTTCAAGACTGTTGTCGTGTGCTGCAATGACAACGTTACCCGCAATAATCGGCTGTCCAATATAATCCGGAACTCCCATGGACATATTGGAAACAAAGAGCGTACCGCTGAACTCAGGGTCATTAACCTGCCCGCCAATTACCGCTGAACCGGTAAGAATTCCGCCATACAGCGAATATTCATCAAAATCAACAAGCTGTGATAATACTGACAGGTCAAGAGTAATATCCTGAACCTTAACTGACAGTTCTTTACCGGAGATAGTACCACTAGCAGAGAAAAGCAGCGGGAACTCCGCTGTTGCAGAGGCTATAAAGTCACCTGAGTCCAGGTATACAGCCTGCACTGCATTAGTCCAACCTGCGGTAACTGCAGTAACGCCACCACCCCGTTGCAGCGAAATCGGATAGTTTTCTATGGGTGGTGCAATATCAGAAATAAGGTTTTCTATAAGCAGATCTGCCTGAATAGAGTCCTTTCCTAATGCGACATCAAGGGTAAAAGGGGTCGACGCATTGAGAACATCGCTCAGATGAACAGCCGCAGTGGATGACAGGTGACCAGTCATGTCAGAGAGAGAAAAAGACACATCGGTCTGATCAAGGGTAATATCTGAATAGCTGAATGATCCGTTGGTAATTGCAGCCACTCGGTCTTCAAGAGCTGCCTCAAGCGAAATAAATGCGGAGGTTCCGCCAAGTAACGCAGAAGCCGCAGGAACGGCTGCATACACACTGGGGTTTTCCAATGATCCCTGAACGGTAACTGTGGCATTTATCCGTTCAGCATCGGTCTGACCATCAAGAAGATGAGCAGTACAGAACTGATACAGTTCACATTGAGCAACAACATAACTGTCAGAAATGAATGTATCTGCAGTAAACGGATTAAGCAGAGGATTCATAAACGTTGCTTCAAGAGTCACTGCATCTTTCTGATCCCCATTACGTGCACTGATGGCACAGGAGGCTTCACTGAGTATGGTCTGACCAGAATCCACATCGCTTTCCAGACTCCATGAAACAAACCCGTTTCCTGAAATGGCATCAACGGTATCCTCATAGATAAAATCGTTTAACGTCATTCCCCATTGATTCAGCAAGCCGGTAAGGGTCACTACCGGTTGGGTCCGTATGGTTCCTGAAGTCTCTGAGAGAAACAGTCTGTTGAACTGCAGTGAAAAATCATGCAATGACCGGTATTCAAAGGCTGTATCTGCAGATGCCTGAAGGAAATAGGAATCATAATGAACCGGCAGCATTTCAAACAGAAGCGAACCGGTGATTCCATTTCTGCCATCCAGCGACAGTGCTGCATCAAGCTGATAATCACCCTGGACGGTAATATACTGTTTATCAATAAAAGCCCCGGATAATGAATAAGGCATATCATTAACCTGCAGGTCGGCACCAAAGAAAATCTGGTCATAAGAATCATCGGAATCCATGCTTACGGTGGCATTTACCTGAATGCCTTCATATAACAGGTTCAACTGCGATACAGAAACGGTCGTTTCGTTTCCCCCAAGTGAAAGCAGCAGCATCTGATCAGACTCTCTGGTATTTGCAACAACGATATACGGCAGGTTATACACAATGGAGTTAAAATCGGTGGCAGCGTACAAGTCCAATGAAAGAATGTATGGTTCGGCAAGGTCATATATGGATTCATCCAAAGACTGTTCTGCCGGAAGGAAACAGTCTGTAATACGAGCTATGGAATCAGCAAAAAAACTGTTCAATCCTATCTGGGCCTGCAGGTCTATGGAATCATTCCATGAGGCAAAACCAGAGGCTGTAAGTTCTCCGGGAGTTTCCGTTTCATAATGGGAATAGTCTGAAGCTTCCAGCGAAAAATCCACACTGGAATCATGGATACGGCACTCAATCTGCACTGCCGTCAGGGAGAGGTCTTCAATGTATATCTGCGGTGCAAATAACACAAATCCCTGTGGCAACCGGTCTATGTAAAATAAGGTTTCAAGATCTTTGCCGGAAGGTAAGACGAGACGGTTGATGCTTAATTCACCTTCCGGCACCAGTTCTGAGAAATTGAAGGAACCCGTGTACTCCAGCGCCATATCAGGAGAATCAACTGAGAGCGTATGCGCAAACAGTTCCCGGGCAGTCCCCTGAATATCCGTGGAAACTGCCATTCCACCTGGAATAAGTTCATCCGGCAGAAAAATGGTGCCATCGGCTTCATACTGCAGTGAATCCAGTAACTCCGGTACTGCTGAAACAATACAGTCGGCACGATAGGTTCCGGAAACGGTTACTGCCTTAAGATTCTGCAACAGCTCACTGGAACTGGTTACTGTCATCAGTTTTAACGGCTGGAATCCATCAGCAGTAAAGGCAACAGCGGCTGCCTGACTGGTAAAGTCATAGAAAGCCTGCAGACTATACGGCTGCTTTGCGGAAACCAGGATTGCCCGCACCGATGAATCTTCCAGCGCCACAGACAGCGAAGTTGTACCCAGGCGGATAACATCTCCTTCACACCCGGTCAATTCCAGTTGTACTGTTGAACCGGTAAGAGACTCTGTCAAAACGCCGCGGGCTTTAAAGTCCACACTGAAAGAGTCGGTGAGATCAAATAGTTTTTCTTCCAGAGAAACAGCCGTATGGCCGTTAAAGCTGATGTTTGTTTCCCCATTCTTTTTTGGTGTCAGTTTTATCTGCGGAATTTGTGCCAGCACAGAAAAACCATTCTGACGGTAGTGCAGCGTCAGGTCGTGGAATTGAACGATAAACGGCAATGATAATGAAAATCCGGACGATTCCCCGTTATCAGAAACACTATCCGAAGGAGCGGCCAGTGACAGCAGCTTTTGAATCAACGCATTTTGCGCTTCGTTATCCCAGTCAACCGATAATCCGTCAACGTTGACAGATTTTATGTGGGAAAGTATATCCTGGGTATTCTTGAAATTGAGATGACGAAGACTCCAGTTAACTTCCAGACGGTCTACAGAAAGAACAGACTGATCGGACAGAGCGTCACAGATGGTTACTCCCGAAAGGCGGATTCCCCCGAAAAGATTAGGCGACAATGAATCATAGCGGATACGAAGGGCAGTAGTTTCTTCGACTGATGCAAACAACTGGTCTTTATAGCTCTGCAGCCGGTCTTGAATCATGGACATTATGGGTCCGACGGTGCACACTATCAGTGCAATCATGAGAATAATAGCTGCTGTAGAAATACTTATTTTAGCTATCCGCGACTTCATCTTATGCGATATAATTCTACCAAAAAAGAGGGTCCTCCTCTATCTGTATCGACAGAAAAAAGGGATGACAAAATGAGCGTATTACAGAATTTTATTGTATTTGAAGGTATTGATGGAGCGGGAACCACGACTCAGTTGAAAAAACTGGAATCCTGGTTTTCAGGGAACGGTGAATTTCAGGCGCATTTTGATGCTGAACCGACAACAGGCGAAACGGGCCGTTTCCTTCGCCGGGTGCTGAAAGGAGAAGTTCCGGCAACTGCTGAGACACAGGCCTATCTTTTTGCAGCCGACCGCAACGAACATATTTTTGGAAACGGCGGCATTGCTGCATTAAGTAACGGCGGAACCCTCTGTTTTTCTGACCGCTACTTTTTCTCAAGTCTTGCATATCAGAGTGCTGCCTGCGGCATGGAATTACCGTTGCTTTTAAACAGCAGATTTCCCCTGCCGCGTCTTTTGTTTTACTTTGATATTGATCCGGAAATCAGTTTGAAACGGGTTACGGGGCGCGGTGAACAGCTGGAGATTTTTGAAAAGATGGAATACCAGCAGAAAACCCGGGCCAGGTATGAAGAAGTGATGACGATGTACGACGGCACTAAGTTGGGCGAAGGTATGCAGGTTATCCGGATTGATGCTACGAAAACGCCGGAGGAAATCCACAGCCAGATCCTGAGCATCATAAAAGACGTGTACGGTTTGTAAACAGAGGTCTGGAAACACAGGAATTCATACTAACACTCTGCCGCCTGTTTTCCGATACTGTTAAAGATGAAGAAGTTTCTTGCCCTGACAGTACTACTCCTCACCATGTGCACTACCCTACGCGGCCCATCACAGACCGTATCGGCCATAGCCATTACCTACAAAGAGCAGTACTATCAGCTGTTTCACCAGCATTACCAGCAGTATCCCGATGACGTTATGGAAAACATTTACTGGCTCGAACGGGCTGTGGCCGCTGACTTCTGTAATCCCCAGTATGCCCTTGCCACCATCAAGACCGAAGACCAGTGGGAAAAATACCGCTATCTGTTCATGATGCACGTGAACCTGAAGCTGGCAGAACAGCATCTGCGTCTGGGCCGTACCTGGGACAAAAAGGAAGCCCACTTTTTTGACGCACCTTTTAAAGACGAATACCTTCGCAATCTGGAAACAGCAGAAACCTGTTACCGCACTGCCCTGTTTTACTGGGGTGAGGCACAGTTATGGGCCGAAAAAGCCAGCGCTGCAAAATTCACTTTTCTCTACATTACTGACCAGCAGTACTGGGAAGATGAAAAAGCGCGCATGAACAGCGGCTCCCTGGACTACAACCGGACCATTACCCGCGAACTGACCCGTCTGCAGAATGTGCGTGAACAATTGGAGCAGATGGATTATACTTATTGAGAAGTGCGGATTTTCCGTGCTAGCGTTGTCGTTTTCACTGCTTCGATGCTCAACGTCCGTCAGGTCGCCTGCGCTCTCAGCAGCTCAACTCCTAGCTATCACGA
>JAZLJW010000208.1:0-21726 GCA_045597345.1 Treponemataceae bacterium | reverse complement strand
GATGATGAACAGCGGGAATACGTGATTGAAACCCCAAAAACTCCGTACCCCTGGATCAACTATCTTGGAAATGAAAAATTCTTTTCACTTATTTCAAATACCGCCGGCGGTTACGCCTTTTATACCGATGCCCGCCTTCGCCGCCTGACCCGTTACCGTTACAACAATGCACCTCTTGTTGACAACGGCCGTTATTTCTACATCAAGGACGGAGATACCATCTGGAACCCTGGCTATAAACCCTGCAAGACTGAACTGGACAGCTACGAATGCCGCCACGGTTTCGGCTACACAACCTTTGATTCAAGCAAGAACAATATCCGGGCAAAAGTGCTTTTCATGGTACCAAACGGCGAAAACGCTGAAGTTCAGATGGTTACCCTGACCAATACCGGTTCAGAAACCAAAACCATTACCCTGCAGAGCTATGTAGAATGGTGTCTGTACAACGCCCTTGATGACTGCACCAACTTCCAGAGAAACTTCTCTACCGGTGAAGTTGAAGTCCTGAAAAGCATCATCTACCACAAGACTGAATACCGCGAACGCCGCAACCACTTTGCATTCTATTCGGTAAATACCCCTATTGATGGATTTGAAACTGACCGGGACACTTTCCTGGGATGGGGCAACGGATACGATAATCCTGCTGCCGTACGTGCAGAAAAGGCTTCAAACTTTGTAGCAGATGGATGGGCACCGGTTGCCAGTCACCGCATCAATGTAACATTGAAAGCCGGTGAAAGCCGCAGTTTTGTATTTGTTCTGGGATACATCGAAAACGATACTGACAACAAGTTTGCCGCCGCCAATGCCGTTGCATACGAAAAACAGCTGGGACTTCTGCAGACCAATGAAAACATGCGTGTCATCAACAAGGAAAAAGCAATTGCCCTGCGTGACCGCTTTGATACTCCAGAAAAAGTAATGGCAGCCTTTGATGAACTGAAAGTATTCTGGACTGACCTGCTGTCTCACTTCACTCTGAAAACCGGCGATGAAAAACTTGACCGTATGGCACTGTGGAACCAGTACCAGTGTGTCGTAACCTACAACTTTGCTCGTTCTGCCAGCTACTTTGAAAGCGGTATCGGCCGTGGTATCGGTTTCCGTGACACAAGTCAGGACATGCTGGGTGTTGTTCACCAGCTGCCCCAGAAACGTGTCCGCGAACGTCTGTACGATGTTGCAGCAACCCAGTTTGAAGACGGTAGTGCTTACCATCAGTTCCAGCCGCTGACAAAACGTGGAAATGCCGATGTTGGTTCTCACTTTAACGATGACCCACTGTGGCTGATCCTTGGCGTAAGTGGCTATATCAAGGAAACCGGCGATGTTGACTTCCTGAACCAGATGGTACCATTTGACAACAGCGAAACAAACAAAGCAACCATGTTTGAGCACTTGAAACGCTCTTTCCGCTATATTACCGGGCACATTGGACCTCACGGACTGCCACTTATCGGCCGCGCTGACTGGAACGACTGTCTGAACCTGAACTGTTTCTCTACTGATCCTAACGACAGTTTCCAGACCTGTACCAACAAAGAAGGCGCAAACGCTGAATCAGTCCTGATTGCACAGATGTTCGTATACGTAGCACCAGACTACGCAAAACTGTGCCGTCTGCAGGGGCTGGAAGATGAAGCTGCCTATGCTGAAGCAGAAGCTGCAAAAATGGCAGAACAGATCTGTAAAACCGGTTGGGACGGCGAATGGTACATCCGTGCCTACGATGATTTTGGAAACAAAATCGGAAGCCACGAATGTGAAGACGGAAAAATCTTCATTGAAACTCAGGGCTTCGGTACCATGGCACGCATTGGTGCGGACAAAGGATATCCCCAGAAAGCTCTGGACAGCGTAGAAAAATACCTGGATACCCAGTACGGTATCGTTATCCTTGATCCTCCTTACAAAGACTACCATATTGAACTTGGTGAAGTTTCTTCTTATCCACCAGGATACAAAGAAAACGCCGGTATCTTCTGCCATAACAACCCATGGGTAATCATTGGTGAAGTAGTAAACGGCCGCCCGGCAAAAGCATGGGAGCACTACACCAAGATTGCACCTTCGTTTAACGAAGAAATCAGCGAAATTCACAAGCTGGAACCATACGTATACGCTCAGATGATTGCCGGTAAAGCTGCCCGCCGCCACGGAGAAGCTAAAAACAGCTGGCTGACCGGAACGGCTGCCTGGAACTTTGTTGCACTGAGCCAGTACATCTGCGGTATCCGCGGTGATTACAGCGGTCTGTGTGTTGAACCACGGCTGCCATCTCACGTTAAGAGCGCAACCATTACCCGTAAGTTCCGTGGCATTGAGTACACCATCAATGTTACCAACAACAATCCTGACGGCAACGTTGTCCTGACCGTAACCGGCGGAAACGCTACCGTTGAAGGAACCGTTGTGACAGCTGGTGCTGGAGAAAAAGCTGTTACAGTTAACGCTGTTATTGGATGACGACACCCGGCTGCCGGATTAAGGTAGCCGGCCTTTTGAGAGAGTTTTAGTTACCCTGGTGGGTAACTGACCACCATAGTCTGGTGGCAGCATAAAAAAAGTTGAAAGAGAACGCTGCAGTGTGAGAGACTGCAGCGTTTTTTTGTGTCAGTATCCCCCACATATCTTCCGGCATACTGGGAAATCGCAAAAACGCTCGATATCGTCGCTATTGGTGAAGCCCGGCAAGGAAACTATCGTTCCGGGCTTCAACAATTTTTGCAATTTCCCAGTACGCCTCCCGATTTGTGAGATTTCACTGCATATTCACTTGCAGAGAATCTACATTTTTTGTGCACGCGGAAAATCAGCTGTGGCGGTCTTCGCGGAGGCCGGGGATAATGGTGGTGATTTTTTTGCGGGCCGCCTGCTGTACCTGTGATATTCCGCGGCTGGTAAGACCATCAATCTGGATATCTGCGGTAAAGCTATCAAGTATGTCAGTGATGTACCGCTGACAGAGGGATGAAACTGAATCTCCTACAACAACAAGTACGTAGAGAATGATTGAGAACAGGGCATACACAATACTGATACTTGTATCTACTCCAATGACAGCACCTGAAGCGCGGAACCCCTGAACCTGCGTAAAAACGGTCCACATGGCATCCATAAGAATAACCAGGCGGACAAGACGGCGGGAGATTTTCAGGGCTGTCTGAAGAGTACGGGAAACCACATTAGTGTGGGCCAGTTCCACGATACAGAAGCCCAAAGAAACTGCAGTTATGAAAAGATACACACCGTTGATAACGGGATCTGCATGATTGAAGGCCAGCCGGTATGCAGAATACACAAAAAACACGCTGTACAGGGCAATCATAAGCCCATGAGCCAGTGCATGCATGTCATGAAGCAGCCGGTTGATTGATTGTTCTGTTTTTGGAAGAAGATAATTTTTGGCCATGAAATTAGTATACCATATATTGCCGGCGATGCAGAACATGATACACTGCACGTATGCAATACCCTTACGGCATCAGAACTGCCACCATCAACGATCTGCCAGCCGTTATGACCATAGAACAGCAGTCTTTTGATGAAGAAACCCGTGAAAATGAAGAAACATTCCGCCGGCGGATAGCAGCTTTTCCAGAAGGATTCCTGGTGATGACCGCTAGTGATGCAGAAGTTGTCGGCTACTGTTGCGGTGAACTTTGGAATACGATTCCGGGGGCTGCTGAACCAGAAGGGGTTACAGCAACAGATCTGGCAGCACATTTTTCTCTTGGTCATGATGCAAGCCGTTCTCATGTGGCTGGCGGCACGGTGCTCTATATCAGCTCTATAGCGCTGCTGCCGAAAACGCGGGGTCAGGGGATGGGGAAGACATTTCTTGCAGAATGTCTCAACCAGATATTAGAGACCGCTCCGCAGGTGGAAACGATTGAGCTGCTGGTAAACGAGCAGTGGCCAGCTGCACGGCATATCTATGAAAGCATGGGATTTATGGAGAGCGGCAGGATAGCCGGCTTTTTTCACGATGGGGACGGCATTATGATGAAGCGGGGGCGGTAGGTTAGAGATTACAGCATAACCGGTACCGGTTCAGACAGTTCCAGAGAATCAGGGGTTACATGGCAGCCATAGCAGAGCACTTCTACTCCGGCAGCGGCTGCCCTGCGAAGAGCGGAACCAAAGGCTGGGTCAGTGTCGTCATTGGGGGCAAAGTCGGTCATGCCGGCCATCTGCACCAGGATTAAGACTCCCGCCCAATAGCCTGCTGCCCTGGCAGAAATAAGTTCTTCCAGATGCTTTACCCCACGCTCTGTGGGAGCATCCGGAAAGCGGCAGTGGCCGTCAGACTCCAGCGTGCAGCCCTTCACTTCCAGAAAGCCAGCCTTTCCATCCTTTTCAAAATAAAAGTCAAAACGGGATTTTCCAAAGGTAACTTCCGGCCGGAAACTCACCCCACTCCGCTCAAAGCATTCCTTAATTACTGCATTAGGGGCCTGACTGTCCATATTGATAAGAAGCGCGCGGTGCATATCAACCACTTTTTCTACGGCAATCAGCGAATAGCGCAGTTTCCGGTTTCCCATGCGGCCATCAAAATCTTCCAGCCAGACAGTGGCACCTGGAACCAGCAGTTCCTTACAGCGCCCCGTATTCTTTACATGCACCGTTTCTGTCGTTCCGCCAACGTTTACCTTTGCAATGAACCGGTTGGGACGCTCAATGAATCTTCCTGAAACAACTTTCTGATACACCATCAGGCATCAGGTTCCTTTGTGTTATGACAGAGTGCATAGATGAATGAATACACCATCGGAATGACAACGCTGGCTGCAGCAGCAAGAATATACAGCGTAAAATGAGAAAGGAATGAGGTTGCCACAACGAACAGGCCTGCCAGGGTAAAGGTCCAGCCGGCAAGACGATGGGTATGGAACCAGTTGTCCTCATCATTCAGCGTGGTAGGCAGGCGGATACCGATAACATAGTTGTATTTTGCTTTTCCCATAAAGTTTCCCAGAATCATCATGCCAAGCCCCATAACCAGCATGGTAATGAAAACTACATTGACCTGATAGCCAAGAACGATGGCAAAGGAACAGGCATAAATCATCAGGGTGATGACCGGAACGATCCACAGAATAACCGTCAGGAGCTTATCCGACATATCCCGGGTCTTTTTATCAAGGGCGATACACAGAACGGTAAACCAGTGGACAGCCAGCAGAGTAACCGGCATCAGCAAGATAAAGAATCCACGGCCGGTCCAGCCGTCAACGTCACCATCCAGATTAAAATGAGTAGGAATTGATTCCGGCAGCCGGTTCCACAAAAGAAGTCCTGCCAGCACCGGCACAAGAATCGCCAGAGATGTTACCACAAGAGTTTTCAAATACTTTTTAATCATTCTGTTCTCCTTCTGAGTTTTCTCCAACCCCAGTCAAAGTGTTTACAAAAATCAATATTTCTTCCAGAACCGATGCATTCAGTTCATACCAGATGAACTTTCCTTCCCGTTCATCCCGGATTAAGTCTGCCGCCTTCAAAACAGAAAGGTGCCGCGATATGGCAGCACCACTGATATCGAATTTTTCGCTGATTTCACCGGCAGTCATGCGGCCAGCTTTCAGCATATTCAGTATCTTCCGTCTTGTTGGATCAGCAAGAGCCTGTAAGGTATCCTGTAATCCCATAGGTTCAGTTTACTTATTCCGGATAGTTTTTGCCACCAGAATCATGCCCACTGCAATGAAAGCAATGACGATTTCTGTTCCGATGGCACCGATGAATGAGGATGCGATGACTGAAGCAAAATCCAGGATGAAATGGAATGCACAGGCAAGGGCAATGTATCCGCCGTTCTTTTTTACTACCCCACGCCACATGATCATGGACATGGCAATCTGAGCCGTAATGGCAAAAAGGCGTTCCACAATGCCAAGACCATACATCCAGGCAGGTGTGGTACAAAGCTGCATCACCCGGTTCTGAACAGCGGCAAGAGATGCTGCATCAAGGCCGGCAGTCTGGGCAGCAAGGGCACCGGAGTTGCATGCCAGAGAAACGGCGATGTTTGAAATCATGGTAACACCCAACAGCATGAAAGCTTCAAAGCCACCATGACCGGCTCCGTACATGATGCCGGCATCATCCTGAGTGTGGTATTTTTTGAGAAAGAACTTCATGGTAAGAAAGCGGCCCGTTTCTTCAAACAGGGTTGCTGCAAATGCCCCGTACAGGCCATAAAGCCAGATATTTGACTGAATGGCAGCGCCGGCTGCAGATGACAGCACCAGCTGATGAAGGATTGGTTCCAGAATGATGGCAGTTACCAGAAAGGTAATGCAACCAAAGAAAAACGGCTGCCAGGGCTGTTTGAAACGGATTTTCAAGATAAAGAACAGGGCCAGGAAAACGCCGGTGGTTACCAAAGCTGAAATTGCCATACAAACGATACTGAGAGTGCTTACGGTCATTGTGTACCTCCTGTCAAACGAACCGGCATACTGCATTAATGCCGTATCCGCATGAATCATTTAACATTTAACTTAACTGTTAAATGTAATATACCGCATTTCCATCGAATGTCAACAGTCCCCCCTGCTCTACGAAGTATCTTAAAGAAAACTTTAAACTAGTTAAATTTTCTTAAACTACTTGACCGATCTCCTGATAGCATATACTATTAGCATCGTAGTTAGCATTTTTTTATGCAAAAAAGTGAAAAATTACATAAGTAAAAACACAAGTAAAAATTGAGTCTCAAAAACGCATTTAAAAAAGCATCTTCTTTGTGAAAGAAAAAAGGCTGGTTGTAACCAGCCTTTTTTTTATCCTGGTAGTAACTTTGTTACTTACAGAACACTGGCAAACAATGTTTCCAATTCGATATTGAACGTTTCTGTATCCCGTTTCAGCTCTTTCAGGAAACTGTTATCTTCCAGTTTACCTACAACTGCAAGCATTTCTTCTTCACTTTCATAGGTAATCGATCTGAAATAATCGGTATAATCCTTCTGCCGTGAAGAAATACTGCTTTCATACATGTAGTTACTTACAGCAATAACATCATTATAAATATCCCGATAAATATCAGGGGTAAACTCTTCCATTGACCGGCTGTACAGCTGCTCCATTATGTAAATGGCATACCGGGCTTTCCAGGCGTCGTAGTTTCTCTGACATTCATCATAGAACGCATGAATCTGATCCCAGCTGTCAACAGTTCCGGCCTTTACCGCATCAAACAGTCCGTCAAGCTTAGCCTGTGGAATAACCTGGCCTCCGACATTCACCCATGTGGTATACAACGGAGTTTTTTCAATTTCAGTCAGCGTTAATCCGGCAAGTTCCTGTCCACCATGAGCAGTACACCATGATGCAAGAGTCTTACAGGCAAAATATTTTGCAACTTTTCGGTATTCCTTGTATCCCTGAGCCGCATTCAAAATCCGGGCTCCATAGCGCTTCATACACTGATTGTCCTCAAGAACAATTGTGCTGTTTGGATTATGGTGCAGATAATCCTTTGCAAGCTGATACAGATTGTCGCTGGATTCGTTTTTATTGGCAAACCAGGCATCATTTTCCATAAGCCAGTGTTTGGTCAGAACAATAATGCGGTCAAGACTTGCCATGATTTCCTGAACAGTATCAGGAGCTAAAGGATCAGTTTCGATGTTCTGTACCTTAATCTTACGTTTGTCGCGTTTCAGGAACTTGCTGTTGTTTCTTGCCATGGCAAACATGTTATGACGGAACCAGTATGCAGGCATGAGATTAATAGGAGCATCCGGGCCATTACTTGAAACCAGGCTGAATGGGTACGTAATATTCAGCTCTGACTGGTAACTACCCTTTGCAATAAGGCTGAAAGCAGCAAAACGACTGTTATGCTTAAAGTCTGAACAGAGTCCCGGCCAGAAACCGCGTTCAGCATAGATTTCACCGTCAGGACTGCGGCTATTGTGGTTTGAACCGATGGTTGCCCCTGACGCAATATTACTCTGGCCCATAACGGTGGCAGCAATAAGGAAAGACGAGTTGTGGTGCTGTTCATGGAACGGGAATATCAGGTTGTTCAGGAGCTCACAGCAGGAAACGGTACTATTATCCCCAAGCACGGTATTCAAAAGGCGGGCGCCGTACTTTAACTGACAGTTGCGGCCAATAATGAAACGAACCGCAACAGCCTGATAGAACACCTTACTGCCATATCCCATAATACCGTTTACCATCTCAACACCTTCACCAATCTGACTTGGTTCAGCCTCACTTGAAAGGACGGTAATATTCTTTAACTTAAAAGCGCCTTTTATGTAGCAGGCACTACAGATTTTAGCGTCTTTTATCAGGGTAGTATTCTTGATGATGACATCATCTTCAACAATACCATAGGTATTGCGTTTTTTACTGAAAGGCTTTTCGGTAATTTCTTTGAAGCGGTTCATCAGTTCGGTATCACCCCGGTTGCGGCTCCAGATATAGGCATCAGCAGGAATCATATTTTCAAAGGGAAGGATGGAACGGCCATCATTCTCATTGGCAACACCAATCCAAATGCGGTCATCTTCAGATTCGCCTTCTTTCAATACACCATTACCGAACTTACAGTGGTTGGTACAGCTCATTTCCTGAATATTGAACAGGATGACACGGTTACCGATTTTATAGTTTTTAAGGTAGCGGACATTGCGGATGGCAACATCATCCCCTACTACCACATTCCGAAGAAGACTGTTATATACACCGGTACGCAGAATTAAGTCATGATACTTCAGGGTTGAATGAGTTAATCGTCCCAGTACAACCATCCCCTGAAACTCAGTATTACAAAGCAAAGCAGGATCAAATTCTTCGCTGACCCAGATATTGTTCCATTCCGGGTCAGAAGACCGGTTCCGGTTCTTTATAAGTATCTCTTTTTCTTCAGCAGTAAGCTGACGCTTACCGGCAAGATGTTCTGCCGCCGGAAAGTAACGGGTTGCTTCACTGGCAGCTATAGACTGCGGAGTAATTTTTTCTACTGTAATCATTTTTCCTTCCCAGGCATTAAAGCAAAAAAGTAGCAGACTTCAATACCTTTCTGCAGTTTACAACCATGGCTGTCTTTGCGCTATACTGATACTATGAAAAAACGCCATACAACAGCCATTTGTTTCCTCTTTCTTTTCTATACCGCAATTCTTTCTGCACAGGATATGACACTCCCCTATTCCCGGGCAAACGACGGGCTCGCAAGTTTCATCCTTGAAAACGGTCTCGAAGTTTACCTGCTGCCAACGTCCGAGACACCTGTTGCCCACATCATTTTTGCTGTAAAAGGTGGATACAGCAGTCAGACTCCAGAAACAACCGGTGTACCGGAATTGTACAGCAGGCTTTTTTTCAACGCTTGTGAAACAGGACTTGATGCCTTTACGGTAACAGGTGCCAGTGAATTGTATGCCAGCTGCTACAGCGATGTTGTTCACTACAGTCTGCAGTGTCCGGATATTTCACTGTTTGATGTTCTGACATCCCTTTCCCAGTGTGCATTGAATCCTTTACTAAGTAATCCTGAAATACAACGGGCGCACAAGGAACTTCTTGAAGAAAAAATCCAGTGGGCTGACAGTGTATCCGGTTACATCAACAGTGCCACAGACACCATGATTTTTCAGAATGCTCCCTGGGCCTTCGATACCGGAATTTTCCCAGAAAGCTTCCAACGCAGTACCACAGAAGAGATGCGCGGAATGCTTGCCGCTCATGTAGAAAAATACTACACGCCAAATAACTGTGCCCTGTTCATTGAAACTTCCCTGAACAGTTCTGCCGTTCTTGAAAAGGTAAAGGAATTATTCGGTCGTTGGAGACGAGGTGCCTATACTGTTGATTCCCCAACAGGGTCACTTGCCGGGGTATCAGCTGTAGATTCCGCTGCTGAAATTCCCAAATATGTACTGGTCAGTGATGAATTTTCTTCTGACTTCAATCAGTTTATCATCCAGTATGTACATCAGGGTGATTCTGATATGACTACCCTTGCATCATGGCAGACTGCTGCAGTTGTTCTTCAGCAGAACCAGGACTTATCATATGCCCTGACTACAGGTGGTACCGGTATTGAAGATTATTCGCTCTATAATATCTCATACACCCAGGCTTCTGCCGTCCCGCGGCTGATTTTCCAGTGTCTTTCTGACAGCAGGAAGCAAAATCCTGTCCAGCAGGCTACTGCACTATTCAATATTCTGAATCAAGGCAGCTGGTACAATACTGCAGCCATTGATGCCGCAAAGGAACAGATTGCCAGTCAGGCGGTCAGTGCTCGAACTAAAGCATCCCAACTGCTGGAAGCAATCGCATTGAATTGGGCGTATGGGGGAACCAGCTATTTTTATGACTTCCCCATCATTACTGCAAATCTTACTACGTCCCAGGTAACCCAAGTAACGACAACAGATGCCGTACCCATGCTGTTCATCCTGCTTCACACCAAAAACTGGAACACATGGCAAAAGGAACTGATGGCAGCCGGGTTCAATCTGATTACGAAAGATCAGGCTCCTTGGTATACAAAAGAAACATATGCAGCACAACGGGCACTGGCATTAGGCGGCGAGACCGGTCACACAGAAACAGCCGGACAGATGAAGAACACTGAAGGGAAAAGTATCAGCTCTTTTGGAGACGGCGGTTCCACCATATCACAGGACATCCTTACCAATGGTATCCCCCTTTTGATGCGAAAGGAGCCAAGAAGTCAGGGGGTAACCATCCGGGTCACCATTCAGGGAGGAGAAGCAGAACATAGTCCTTCACTGCGGGGCCTTGAAACGGCTACGGTATCTGCCGTTGTTGAAAATATCCGTAAAAATATCAGTGCACAAAGTTTTGATGCCTCTGTAACCGGAGAAACGGGACTCTGGCATTCAAGCATTACCATAACAACTGCAGTTCCTTATGCAGAAGACACAATCGCCGCTCTTGGTAAAGCGCTGTTCTTTGAAACAATTCCAACGTCCCAGGCTGATGGTATTCTTTTCAACATGCAATATCAATGGCGGTTAAAGCAAGGGTCACTGGGATTTCAGATGCTCTGTCATGCCATGCAGTATTGCTACGCCAATACACTTACAGCAAAATTCTATACCAGTTCCGGTGACCTTCTACCCGGAGTTTCCATAGCACAACTTCGTGAAAATTACGCTGCCCTGCTCAATCCTGAGCGGTACTGCATTTCTGTCATTGCACAGAATCCATCACAGTATGTGTCACAGCTTGATGCCATATTCGGTTCCATCTTACAGCCGCCGGTATTGACGGGAAAAAAGACCACAAAACCAACCGATGTAACACTTTCTGTTCCTGATATTACCCGGTATGTAACGCTGAATCACATTTTTACTACCGACATAAAGGCTGAAGACGCAGGTCCCCGTCCACTGCACTTGATACCAACAACAAAATTCGACGATCCGGTGCATTACTTCTTTGCAGCTCCTTCCATCACCTCAGATGAGTACCCCTTATTCATGGCGTTACTGTTTGAACTTGAGGAACAGTTGAACCGGGTATGGGAACCTGGAGTTGAATTACACCTCATTACTCCTGAAAATCCACTGATTCAGGTCATTTTCAAAAATGTACCCCAAAAAACAGACGTATTCCCCATTTTTGCCAGTGCCTTTAATGCGCTGCAAGATCCCCATACAGAAGAGCAGATTCGGTTATTGAAAACCCGCGCCATCAACCGGCTTTTTACCGATAACGCCCAACTTATGGAACAGAGCTGGCTGTATTGCGGTGATGCAAGCCGCTACACGACACAGTACGCTCTGTTGGAATCAGCACAATGGGAACAATTTGATCAGTCACTGGATATTCTCCGTCCCAAATTCAATATTCTGGAACTGCTGTCAGACACCAGAAAGACAGGACAGAAAAAATGAGCATTCAGCAGGAAAAAACAGTACTCAGGACCACAATCAAAGGCCGACTGAAAGAACTTGCCCTGCTGAAATCAATCCATCAGGATCAAAGTATCCTGACATCACAGCGGTTCATGGAACTTGAGGAATTGCAGCAGACAGAAACAGTCTTGTGTTTTGTATCGTACGGAACAGAAATTGACACAACACCGCTTATAGAAAATCTGCTGATTTCAGGGCGCAAGATAGCCCTTCCCCGTACCGTTGGTGACACCATGACCTTTCATCTGCTGCCTTCAGAGGCTTCTGCTGAAAACTGGCAGCAGTTTCTTGAGCCTGGAGATTTTGGCATTCTGACACCTTCAGAAAATGCACTGTTATTCGACCCAGTCACATCGAAAACGCCTGTGCTGTGCGTACTTCCAGGACTCGCCTTTGATGCCGCCGGAAACCGGTTAGGCAAAGGGAAAGGATTTTATGACCGCTACCTTTCGGAACATCCAGATCTTATAACAGTAGGATATGCCTTTGATTTACAGGTACTCCCCTCTGTTCCGGCAGAAGCAGCAGATATCCGATGTAAAACCATTGTTACTGACCTGCAGGTAATACGCTGCAGAAACTGAACCGAAAATTTTCTACCGCTGACCTACTTTTTTCGCAACCGGTTGCCGTGTATACTCTCTTTCATGAAAATTCTCGATTACGGCAGAGCCATCTGCTATTCTGGCTACCGTCACGGACAGAGCCCCATGACCGTGGCACCCTCAAAAGACGAAATCAAAGAAGATCTGGAAATTCTTGTGAAAGACGGCTACCGGTACCTTCGTATGTATGATCCCAACGTGCATGCAGAACGGGTACTGGAACTGATTAAGGAAAACAATTACCCATTGCAGTGCATGATCGGTGTTGATAACCAGCACGAAATCAATAACCCTAACTGCACCTGGAATCCCCAGCACGCATCTGACGAAGAACTGGCTGCCCATGCAGCACGAAATGACGCAGAAGTTGAAAAACTCATTGCACTGGTAAACCGCTTTCCGGAACAGGTATGTGCTGTTTCCATCGGTAACGAAAACACACCTTCCTGGGGAGAACACACGGTCAGCGAAGACCGCCTTATCCAGCATGCCCGCCGCCTGCGGGAAGGTACCGGGAAACCCGTAACTTTTAACGAAGGTTTCTTTGAATGGCCAAAACTGACCCACCTGGCAGAAGAAATGGACTTTATCAGCGTACACAGCTATCCCTGGCACTACGGAAACACCATTGATGAAGCAGTTGCCGTAAATAAAGAACACTACGAAAAAACCTGTCAGACTTTCCCCGGAAAACAGGTGCTTTTTACGGAAATCGGCTGGTCTACCATGCCCAACGACGTGTCAAAAGGTGCAAATGAAGAAAACCAGGGCAGATACACACAAGAAGTTCTGACCTGGCTTGATAAAGAACAGATTATCGGCTTTTTGTTTGAAGCCTTTGATGAACCCTGGAAAGCTCCCAAACCGGAAGGTTCGGAAGCTCACTGGGGTCTGTACGATGTATCACGCAAAGCTAAAGCCGGCGCCGATGCTGTTCATAACCTGAAAAAAGCCGGGAAATGAAACTGAGCAGCACTCAGCATCTGTAACGGTAATGGTCTCTCCGGTGGGGAGACCTAAGCCCATGCACGCAAAACTCATGGCAACGCGGTGGTCAAGATAACTTTCTACCGTGGCGCCGTGCAGTTTTGAAATATCACTGGAGCCGCGGATAACCAGACAGTCACCGTACAGCGGATCAGACTCCGGTAAGGTAAGACCATCGGTAACATCAGCTCCGCATTTTCTCAGTTCATCCTGCATAACCTTAATACGGTCTGTTTCCTTTTTACGGCAGACACCGGTATCATCAAGAACAACAGTTCCATCAGTAAATGCTGCAAGAACAGCCAGTGCACAGACTGCATCAGGGAATCCTGAAATATTTACCCGGAGAACACCACTGGGGTCCTGAACTGCAAGACGGGGAGTCATACTGCCGTTTACATACAAGGTACCGGTCTGGGCATCGGCAGCATCTTTTTTCAGTTCAATATCGGCCCCAAGCGCACGAAGCACGTCTACTACAGCTTCGTCACCCTGGCTACCGGTACAGTCAACGCCGGTAATGGCAATGTCGCTGTGGCTTAAAAGAGCAGCCATTAAGGGGAATGCAACGCCTTCCCAGTCTGCGGGAACGGTGCGGTCAAAAGCCTTAATGGTATGAGGGCCGGTTACCGTAATGGCAGTAAAGTCGTCTGACATGGCCACCGGGAACCCAACACTTTCAAGCCACTGCTTTGTCATGGTCAGGTATGGGGTTTCTTTGGGATCAGTCAGTTTCATGGTAATGGTGCCGTTTACCCGGGTAGAAGCCATCATAAGGCCCGAAATGTACTGGGATAATCGGCCGTCAGTTACAACAGTGCCGGGAGCAATGGGGCCGGTTACCGTAAATGGTGGGGCGTCGATTCCGGTGCGTTCTGTAGCGGCAGAGGCCCCAAGCTGAACCAGGGCATCAAGCAGATGTGACACCGGACGTTTGCAGATTGATTCGTCGCCGGTAAAGCGGCTGGTACCGGTAAAAGTAGCTGCTACGGGAGTAAAGAAGTACAGCGTTGAGCCGGAGTTTCCCACATCAACGGTTACGTCAGGTGCATGGGCATTTTTGCCGGCACCGGTTACCACCCAGGTAGCAGCCGGGGTTCCCAGTGGATGACCGGCAGCATCAACGGGGCAGCCGATATCACAGTCTGCACCAAAGGCCTTGATGGCATGGGCAGCAGACAGACAGTCAGCACTGGGCAGTGGATTATGAATATATGAAACGCCCTCTCCTAAAGCGGCCAGAAGCAGGGCACGGATAGTATGACTTTTTGATCCGGGAACTGACACAGAACCGGACAGTTTGTTATTATTTGTAGAAACATTCATAGGACACTTTATCACAAAAAAGTATTGCGTGTCACGGTTATTTGTGGTACTTTTGCGATTACGACATGCGCATTTTCGCTGTATACTGTGGATAATGCGCAAACGCATAAACAACTGCCGTTGACAGACATTATCCCACCGGCCCGCACAGGAGTTCATCCGAAACAACCTGATGCAGAGCCACGTAATGGAGAAAGTAGATGGTTCAGAAAAACTCTGAATGCACCAATCAGTATTACATTACCAGACAGGATTCCACCGAATCAAACGCACGTAGTTACCCCAGAAAATTTCCTTTTGCACTTGCAAAAGCACAAGGCTCATGGATCGAAGACGTTGAAGGGAACAAGTATCTGGACTTTTTGTGCGGAGCAGGCACTCTCGCACTTGGCCACAACGATCCTGAAGTAAATCAGGCAATGATCGAACTGTTAACCAGTGGAGCTCCACTGCATACACTCGATCTTACCACTCCTACAAAAGACAAGTTTGTAGAAACACTTCAGGCACTTCTTCCAGGAGAACTGAAAAACAATGCAAAAATTCAGTTCTGCTCACCATCAGGCACCGACGCAACTGACGCAGCTCTCAAACTGTGTAAGACTGCTACCGGCCGTTCTTCGATCATCGCTTTCGGTGGTGGATATCACGGCATGGGACACGGAGCCATGGCATGTACCGGTAACTTGGGTGCAAAATCAAAAGTACACGGTCTGATGCCGGAAGTACATTTCTTCCCATACCCATACTCATACCGCTGTCCATTCGGTCTTGGCGGCGATGCTGGTGTAGATGCTGCATGTGCCTACTTTGAACGGACCCTGAAAGATCCAGAAAGCGGTATCACCAAGCCAGCTGCAGTTATTATTGAACCAATTCAGGGAGAAGGTGGTGTAATCCCCGCTCCTGTTAAATTCCTTCAGACCATTCGCCGCGTAACCAAAGAACTGGGCATCCCTATGATCTGTGATGAAATCCAGTGCGGTATCGGACGCAGTGGTAAACTGTTTGCCTTTGAATATGCAGACATCGTTCCAGATGTAATTCTGTCATCAAAAGCAATCGGTGGTACCCAGCCTCTGGCAGTTGTTATCTACAACAAAGACCTGGACGTTTGGACTCAGGGAGCCCATGCCGGTACTTTCCGCGGTAACCAGCTGGCAATGAAAGCAGGAACCGTTGTTCTGAACCGTGTTTCAAAACCAGAATTCCTGGCAGACGTTGCAGAAAAAGGTGAACTGACCCGTGCAAAACTCTTAAAACTGAAAGAAGAAGTTTCTATCATCGGTGATGTTCGCGGTAAAGGTCTCATGATTGGTACCGAATTTGTTGATCCAAACGGACCAGTTGATTCTATCGGTTCAAAACCAGCCAGCGGAGAAATCTCTGCACGTGTTCAGAAACTCTGCTTTGAACGCGGTCTGGTAATTGAAAAAGGTGGACGGGGCGGTTCAGTAATGCGCTGTCTGTGTGCACTGAACGTATCCCGCGAAGACCTGAACAAAGCCTACGACATCTTTGCTGATGTAGTACGCACTGTTGACGCTGAGTATAAGAAATAACATACCGGATGGCTGAGCATGGTCGAAGTCATCCTATGATAAAAAGCCGCTGGCACCAGTCAGCGGCTTTTTTTTACTTACCGTATCTGTTTATTTTAATTGAAATTCTGATTTGATTTTCTTTGCACCTTCCGAAGAACTCACTGGAATCATCAGATAAAAAGTGTTGTATTCATTTTTGAATGAAACCTGTCCCTTCCATTGAATTTTCTGAATATGTTTCACCTGATCGTTTGTCATGTTAGCATTCACAGAAAGAATTTCATTCGCATAACTATAACTACCCTTTTTTGTAACAGATTTTTCTGTACCTTTTGAATCAGTAGAAGACATTGTAATCATACATTCATTTTGACTGGTAAACTCGATAGTATACGTATCATATCGTGAACCATTTTCAAAAGCACAATAATACGTACTGCCTACAAACGGATTTTGACGTTTGATTTCCCTTGCCAGTTCTGCTTCCCGTGCTTTTTTCTCTTCAAGCGCTTTTTGAACAGCTTCCATTTCTGCTTTTTCTTTTGCTTCGCGTCTTTCCTGTTCTTCACGTTCTTCAGCTTCAATTTTTCGTCGACGTTCTGCCTCAACCATAGCCTTTTCAGCCCTTTCTGCTTCGTTTTTGGCATTTTCCTGAGCAATCTGCTTGTTTTTAGCAGCCTGCTCTTTTGCTGAACGAACTTCGTCTTCGAAAGCTGCTTTTCCTGCAGGTGTTTGCTGAATCCCTAATGTCGTCAGAATATTCAGTAAGCAATCATAATGTGCCTGCATAACATACTCTTCTGAAGATGCATATATAATTGGAGAACTGAACACACCTAGAATAGCACCTGTTTCCACATTGAAAAGCGTAATATGTATCGAGTAGGCACCACTTGAATACCTGGTGGTTTTAATGGTGATAAATTCCTTAGCCTTAATCAGTTTGCCAACCTCTATAGACAGAGAATCATCATAAGCAGACGATGTTTCCAACTGCTTCTGAATCTTCATTATGGACTTTGTTTCCTCCATATCAACACAATTAAAGCCGCCATATCTCTGCAGTACCGAGATAAGGTTTGCTTTAATTTTGTCGGTAATCCAGATATCAGTTTTGTCGTATAATCCATTTTCCAAAGTTGATTCAGAAAACATTATGGTATGATTTTTTCCACCTTCCCCCTGAAAAAAGGAATTCTGTGCATATGCAATGCTGGAAACCACCAGCAATACAAAAATCAGAGCAAATCTTTTCATTTTTATACTCCACACAAATGAATCACTGTTTTATCAACTGAAGGTAATAATTAACAGTTGCTTTTTCCAAAACAGCAGCCCCAACATGCAGATAGTATTCACGGTTATTCTCAGTAAAAATGTCATATTTCTGATAACCAGAATCCGTTTTGATCGTCAACATACCGATTTTTCCGTCTGTATAGAATTTGTCGTCTATTCTTTCCAGATTTTTTTCAATGGCTTCAAAGGTATATGTTGCTGTTTCTGTTTCTCCAGAATACTTGAATTCAACTTCATCAAATCCATCAAAATAGATAGAAGTAACATTGAACAAATCCGTAACAGGAGCCTTTGTGTCAAATTCAGAAAGATCGATTTTTGTAATCTGGCCAAGAGGACTGGTTTCTTTAATATTTATGTTCTGCACTGTACGGAATGTTTTTATTGCTTTTAATGATAGTTCATCGTTAAAAGAATTGTTTTTAGTTGAAACGGGAGTAAAATCTTTAAAGCTGATCGTTTCAACAACCTGTGGTGTCACAACTTTTTTCTTAGCATTCTGATATACAACATTGTATGAAGCTGATTGCATTGTATTTATATCCACAAATTTTGCTTCAAACCGATATTCTCCAGAACCGTTATCTATGAATCCAAATTTATCAAGGAACAGAAGAATATTAGCATTCAGAGCTTTTCCAACTTCTGCAGTTTTACTGTCATTTGACCAATCTCCAAGCTGAAACTGGTGCTCTTTTTCAATTTGCGAAATTTTTGATCGGTCTAAAAATGAAACACCCGTTTTGTAGTCAACACTGTTCATGAAGTCTGTGATACAACTTTCAAGAATGTTCAGACGCTCAACTGAATTATCCTTCTCTGATAAACCAAATAATGCAGAATCGTGAGAATTATCTTGTATGAATTTTTGTGTATCGTAAGTCATTGGTGCAATAACATACATTGAGGGTTCTGCTGTCGGAACTAAAACATTCAACAAATTGCCTTTTGTTGAACCAAGCTTTTCAAGTTGCGCCAAATCATTTGCCTGATTCTGTGCAAGTTCTTTTGCATTCTGGGCATTAAGCTTCTCAAGACGATTTGCTTCTTGTTCAGCAAGCTGTGCATTTTCTTTCTTTACCCGCTGAGCCTCCTTTTCAGCCAAACGCGCATTCTCAGCATTAACTCTCTCTATTCTTCGTGCTTCTTTTTTTGCAAGACGTACTTCTTTAGTAACACTACGATATATGAAGAAGGCACTGACTGTAATTATAAGAAGTACAGCCCCAACAATAGAACCAACTGTGAGAAGTCGTTTTTTGAATTGTTCCTCTCTTATCTTTTCTTCTTTCCGTTGCACTATGTGTGTTAGTGCATCATCAAATTCATCTAAATCGTCTTCATCTATAAGTCTACTTCTGATTTTTTCGTAGCGTTTGTATTCTACTGAGTTTTTTTGACTTTTCAGTAGAGAAAAGATATAATCCCGGTCACGATTACTTAACGATAAGTCATAACCAAAAGCTGTATGGGCCGGAACATTTTCAAGACAAACGATAACTGAATGCAGTCTTCCCAATTCATTCCGTTCTTCGCCTGTCAGTAGTTCATATAGTATTCTATGTTCAAATTCATATTGCTTACTTTCAGTACCGATTTTGTAAGCCAAATCTTCATCACCAACGTCGACTTGTACTCCGCAGGCGAAATCATATACAGCTACCCACCTAAGATTCTTTGAATCAAGGAAGTCCCATAGGAAATCAATTAAATCGCCTTTACTTCGATGTTCTTCTATTTTTTCCTGATACACGTTAGTCAACTGTTTTTTTACAACCTTTTCTTCTGAAAGCCACCGGAATCTGGGATATCCATATGAATAATAAGTTAAAAACCATTCTTCAAAGTCACCTCTTTCCATGTGCGATTTAACAAGCGATTTAACTTTAGTTTTCATCGTTTCTTCGTAGTCATCACGCTCTGACTTTGTAAAAACTGCTGCATATATAATTAAAAAAATATCAGGTCTTTCATCAAATTCTATAAGTGCCCATTGAAATAAGTCTTCAGCTTTTCTATGTTCTTCAACCTGCTGTTCATAACTGGAAAATTGCTCTTCCCAGCTTGTTACAGTTTTATCCCACAATCGCAGATAGTTCTGTGGGTACTTCCTTGCAAATTCATCCCTAGTCATATTCAGATTCCTCCTAATTTGCTTTTCTGTTTGTGAAAATAGATTAGCTATTCATTTCAACTAACAATTCTCTTCCTGTTCAGCCAATTTTTTCTGCAGAATTGTTATTGTTCGTTTAAGACTTTTTATCTGATTCAGATTGTTCCGAATAATTCCCATATACTTGTTATGTACTCTTTTCTCTGCTTTTGTACGAATCTGTCCCTTTGCAGCCCGTATATAGCGATCTGCTTTGGACTGTGTTTTTGTAGTACTGTATTTCTTTCCCATTTTTCCTCCACAAGGATTCAAGATTAATTTTTTCACTCAAAACCTTAAATAGCTAATTTTATAAGTATTATAACATTAAAAGTATATATTCTAGTAAAAAACACATATTAACTGCTTATATTTATAAAATTTCTCACATTAAATGTAATTTTTGTTTATAACCTTGCGGAGTATGCTTTATGCATGAATTCAAAAGAAATTTTTGGGACAAATTTAAGGCATTTCAGAAAATTAAATAATCTTACGCAAGAAGAACTTTCTGAAAAACTTGGCGTAACTGCTATTCATCTTGGACGCATTGAAAATGGAAAATCTTTTGTTACGGCTGATCTTTTGGATTCACTTTGCCTGATATTCGATATTTCCCCTGCAACATTTTTTTACACAAACCAAGAATTTAATGGTGACGACAGCCTTTTTGCAAAAATCGATACAATAATCGATGAAGAACTGGAACAATTAGGAACTGATTTAAAAGAAAAGATTAGAAAATAGAAATCTACTTTCAAAAAAATAATCATTAATTAGCTAGAAAACTCAATTTTTTTCACAAAAAACTCCAATAACAATATGCAGGATTTCCAAAGCATCCTGCAAAAAGGAGTTATCTATGCAATCAAACCGCGACCACAAAGACCGGCTGTTTATCCGGATTTTCAGTGACCTGGATCATAAAGACTGGATTATCAGTCTGGTTAATGCACTTTCAGGCACTAGTTACACGGAAGATGAATTAGTTGAAGTGAACACTATCGAAGAAATTCTCTACATCAAAATGAAAAACGATGTGTCCCATCTTATTAATCACCAGCTGTTTCTTGTTGAACACCAGAGTTCATATAATCCAAACAAACCTTTACGTGGTCTTATTTACTTCGGACAGTTGTACGACAGTTACATTCAACAAAACAACTTGAACGTGTATTCATCATGCCGCATCCGTCTGCCACATCCACAGTTCTTTGTCATGTACAACGGCCCCAAAGAAGTGCCTGATGTATCAAAACTACGGTTGTCGGATTCTTTTGAGCAGGTAGCGGAAGCACAATATCTGCCAGTTCAGCCGGAAGTAGAGTTTGAATGGACTGCAGCTATGTATAACATCAACGCTGGCCATAACGATACTCTGCTGAATGCCTGTCTGCCTTTGCAGCAGTATTCTCAGTTTGTCAGCATGATTCACCTCGGCCGTCTTTCTGGACTTACCCTTGACGCTTCCTTGGGCCAAGCCGTAGACTATGCCATAGAACACAACTTTTTTGACGGTCTGCTCCGCAAACTGAAAGGAGATGTCATGAGCATTTTGTTTAAAGAATACACTGACGAAGAAGCCAACGTCCTCTTCTACAACGATGGCCATGACGCAGGCTACGATAAAAGCTTTGAAGACGGTGTTGCCTCACAACGAGCTAAATACGAAGCTGAAATTGCCCAATTAAAAGCGGAAATAGATAAACTGAAAGGCAATACCAAATAATAAAAAAAGCAGGACCACTGTGAAGTGCACCCCTAAAGTTGGACAAAAAAAGTTCAATTTTAGGAGGTGCATTTTTTTAATGTCCAAATACTCAGAAGAGTTAAAACTAAAAATAGTTAAGGAACATGAGGAAACTCACATTGGCGCCACACTGCTTCAG
>JAZLJW010000207.1:0-1963 GCA_045597345.1 Treponemataceae bacterium | reverse complement strand
AAGTTTTTTATGTTCTTCATATTCACCTGGAAGCACAGTTTTTAAATACTGCAGATAATTATTATAATCTTCTCCAGCAAGAACACCACCAAAACCGAGTACAGAATCAAGAACAATATCTGCATAACGATCCAATATGTTAATATTCCGTTCATGCTTAAACATCAGGCGATATAATTCAGCGGCCGCACTATCTTCCTGCTGTGAACACAGATTATTTAATTCTCCAATCGACTTTACTAAAACATCTGAGATATGAAATTCTTCTTCGTTTTTTTCTTCTATGACTTCCACTTCTATTATTCCTTATAGGAAAACTAAATTAGTACTTCCCAATAACCATTCTTATCAGCACCTGTCCTACCCCCAAAATTCGTCCAGAACTTAGTTTAGGTTTCCTTCTAAAATCTTACGTTTATATTCTGACGGTGTCAAACCATTGAACCGTTCGCAGAAACAGTTGTCGATCGGTTTACCCGACCTTGAGTACACAAGCTGAACACCGTGCCGTTCGCTCCATTCATTCGCTTCAAAACTTCTGAACTCAGGTCCATTGTCACACTGCAGGAAGCGGGGATACCCGTGTTCCGAGCAGAATGATTCAAGAACTCCAGCCACATCTGATCCGCTTCTGCTTCCTGTTTCTCAGCTGGAGTTGGTGTTCCCTGTACAGGCGTTCTATACGCTTGTGGTTTATTACCAGCCCTGTCTGTCGGATTTTCTGGTAAATCATGCTGCAGCCGTACCGGGGATATTTTGCTGTTATTGCCTTGATGAGTCCCAGGATTCGGTCATCATCGTTCGGCTTGTTTTTATATCTTGCAGTTGTTCTTGCTACCGAAAGTACCCTGCAGGCTTTTCTTTCTGAAAGCCCGAAATGATTCTGTACATGCTCAATGGCCGTACGCTTCACTTCGGGCTACCGTCATGTTCCCATATTTACGTTTCCAGATGTAAAAGGTGTTTTCACTGATGCCGTTTTTCCGTGCGATTTCTGCTACTGTTTTTCCTGAATTCTGTTGTTCCTGCAGAATTGCAACAATCTGTTCTTCCGTAAATCTCTTCTTCATTTTCCACCTCTCTTCATTTTCCGTCAGAAACCTAATCTAATAAATGGTACTCTTTTCGGGGGGTAGGACAATAGAAGAAACCATACATGTTCAAAAAGTATACAGTAAACACCGTCAGAATGAATATCGGAATAGTATGGAGTAGAGAGAAACACCAGGTTCAAAAGCTTTCTTCATCAGGTTTCTGGCCGTCGTGGGCACGCCACTGGCATTCGGTCAGTTCCATATTGGTAAAAGTTGCCTTAAAGGATGAGTCTTCCGGACTGCAGGCATAGATACCGAACTGGATGTCATCGGTTGCCTTATACATATGGCAAATCCGCATCTGTTTATAAGTGATGCCGTCTTCAGAACATTCGATGCAGAAATCATCTTCTCTGCGGCTGAAGCGGTACCACATGGACTTAACGCCTGCAGGAATTTCCGTGGTTGCCCAGTCGGAAAAGCCATTATTGGTAGCTACACTTCCCAAATGCTGGAACGAATCGTTTTCGTATTCAATGGAGCCTTTCAGCCAGTTTTCGCTATCCAGGTACATGGCAACACCACATTGGTCAAAGCGCTGTTTGCTTTCAAAGGCGGTCTTTACGATGAATGAAAAATACTTTTCGGAAGTTTTCATCTGCAGAACCGGCGCGTTGTCGTTTCTGAAATGATAGTAGGTCCGCTGCCACAGATCAGTGTGGGGAGCAGTGATGATTTCGATTTTGTCATCAGTGATGGAATAAGAGTTAGGCTCACGAGTCCAGGTCCAGTTTTTCGAGTTGATTTTCATAAGCGGTATTCCTATATTTCTTTTCTATGGTAATTGTAGCATAGAGCTTTTCTTTGGTGTAAGATGTGGCAAAACTATTTCAAAAAGGTGGCGGTACCCATGCTGTATCTGAAAGAAG
>JAZLJW010000206.1:0-1215 GCA_045597345.1 Treponemataceae bacterium | reverse complement strand
GCGGTTATATCTGAACTAATATATTTTATATCTGTATAGGGAACGTGGGATGTTGCTGTTACCATAATTACATTATTTGCGCCTCTCGTAAGAGATACGCTCAGGCAGCCGAATTCATCTGTTTTTCCGGCGACTACGTTGTTTATTTTTACTTCAGCATCCCTGATTGGGCTTCCATCCATCTCTACAACGGTAATCAGTACCGGCGGTTCTCTTGTCATTTGAACCATTTCACGTCCGGCAGATGAACCAACTGTTATTGTTTTTACCGCAGTAACGTATTCCGGTGTTTTTGTAACTGTTAAGGTGTATTCTCCCTGACGCAGGGATGGAAATTCTGCAGCACCGTTTGTGAGTGTGCGAAGCGTACTTGTTTGTGTTTTATCTGCTGAAACAAGGGTTACATCTGCATTAGCAATGTAGTTGTTTTCAGTATCTGTTACAATAACTGTAAGCGAGCTGGCGCTAAGAGAGTCTGCTGCTGCAGCACCGCAGAATATGAGTGCTGTAAGTAATAGTACTGCTGCGAGTTTTTTAATCATATTTATATTTATTATCTTTTATCCTCTTTATAGCATCGGTTTGCCGGTTATGCTACGCGGGATATAAGCATGCTGGAAACCTTTACCGGCTGCGTTTCTTCTGCGATTTTGAGTGCTGCAGAGAGTTTCCATTCTTTTTCGGCGTAGATGGTGTAGAGTACTTCTCCTTTTTTCACGGTCTCGCCCGGTTTTTTATTCATGTGAATTCCTGCGCCGTGGTCAACGGGACTTCCTGCCGCCCGCGCGATGTCTATGATTGCTCTGTTGGTCATGGAGATTACATATCCGTCTGCTGCTGCGGTGATGTCATATGAAAATTCTCCGAATGGCAGGTCTTTCGAGGTTATGGCAGTGTCTCCTCCCTGAACTTCGATGATATCTTTCATCTTCTGGTATGCGCTGCCGTTTTTCAGCAGATTCATTGCGGCGTCAGTGCCGTTTCCCTGCTTTACAACCCCTGCCATCTCTAAGGCGATGCCTGCAACCGCACAGCTTTTTAAGACAAGAGATGTTGATGTGTTTCCGTCACCGGTTTCAAGAATTCTCAGAGCTTCAGCGACTTCCAGATTCACGCCGACGTCTCGTCCGATGGGTGAACCGCCATATGTTATGGCACATTCCACCTTCATATCCAGCCGTTTTCCCAGTTCAATTAACTGACCTGCAAGAATCC
>JAZLJW010000205.1:0-1010 GCA_045597345.1 Treponemataceae bacterium | reverse complement strand
AGTGATTTGGCAGAAGTGATGAGGTCATCGAAGTTCAGATAGCCCGCTGCGGCTTTCTTTGCTTCAACTTTTTCCGCAACAGCGGCGGTGATTTTGTATAATGCCTGCATCACAGAAAGCATGAGCTGTGTGTGCGGGTCGCTGAAACCGCGTGCCAAAAACCGGTGAGTTTGGATGATTTCCTGTAATTCGGTACGAAATTCAGTGAACCGGGTGCGAATATCTTTGTTTATTTTGTGGTTATATACAGTCCCGAATTTAAAATCTACTGTGGATAATTCATCTGCTGCACTGACGATATCTTCATCATTTCCTGCCCGTTTAAGCCTGTTATAAGCAATAGCAATATCCTTTGCCGCTGGAAGATACTTCTCGCTGTTTACCGCAAAGTCATCCATAAGACGCTGAATATCATCATTCTCCCGAATACGCAGTGCGATATCTAAAACCATACCACTACAGAGCTTTAACCACTTGTGGTAAATCTTCAACAGTCCTTTTTCTGTTTCCAACTTTTTAAACCACTCAGGGCATATCTGCAGTTTATAGAGAAGCCCGGAGATGAGTTTTGGTACCGTATTTGCAGAAAATGCAGAGTAGAGGCAGACCGCATACTCCCGTAAATTCTCACCGGGGTGTTCAAGAGTGTCTTCTATAGTGTTTGCCACCAGCTCCCGCTCGGCAAGACTGTCCATAACCGCATAGCCTAATGGTGTTTTTGATTCAATTGGAAACTCCTTTAAGACCGAGGAGCAGAATCCGTGGAAGGTGCTTATTGTGCAGCGGTGTATATCTTTCAGTGCTGTCTGCAGATTGTTATACTCAGCATCCGAAAGTGCTGCCGGCACGCCTTCAGCCATCTTTTTCTTTGCATCATCGAGGGCTTTTTTCACCTCACGCTCTATTTTTTCCCGCATCTCAGCAGCAGCCTTTTCCGTAAACGTAAGACAAAGTATCTTGCTGGCAGGAGTGCCTGCTTTCAGATGCCGCAGGTATCTTTGTGTCAGAAC
>JAZLJW010000204.1:0-6289 GCA_045597345.1 Treponemataceae bacterium | reverse complement strand
CTACATGGCAGAGAATCCTACCATGGAAGATGGTACCGAGAACATCGCTTACACCATCCTTTGCGAGGATTGGAGATACTTCTGCCTTGAGAACGCTGGACAGTTCCTTGCAGGATATCCAAACGATGGTTCAGTTCTTGTTGACAAGGCTACCATGACTGTTAACGACTACAACACTTCTGAGGACACTATCGCATACTTCAGAAAGCTGAATGAAGAGTACAACAAGGGATTTGTAGATCCTGAGTCATTCACTCAGACCTATGATGAGTACATCGCAAAGCTTTCTACCGGTCGTGTACTTGGTATGGTTGATCAGTGGTGGGATTTCGCATACACCGTTAACGATGTATTTAAGCAGCAGGGTCTTGATAAGATCGGTTGCAACTATGTACCGCTTGGTCTTACTACCGAGGCAGGTATGGAGAACAGATGGCATACCTATGGTGATACTGTAAACCAGGCTTCTGGTATCGCTATTACCAAAGACTGTAAAGATCCAGACAAAGCATTTGACTTCATCGTTAAATGTGCTATGGACCAGGAACTGCTGAACCTCCGCTTCTGGGGTGTTGAAGGTGTAGACTACCTGGTAGATGCAAACGGTCTGTTCTACCGCACCGACGAAATGCGCGTTCGCTGTGCAGATACTGAATACAAAGCATCACACCTGTGTGACTATTCTTACTTCCCACAGTGGCACGGAACCAGCCGCGATGGTAAAAACGCTATGACTCCTGCTGAACAGCCTTCTGAATTCCAGAATGGTATGGCAGAACCTCTGAAGAAATGTTTCGCTGCATACGGTGCAGGTAACTACCCGGACATGATTGGTTCAGTTCAGGGTGAAACTCTGGGACCATGGTTCCCAATGTACTCATTCTCTAACAACTTTACTACCGCTACTCCTGGTGGTGTTGCTTGGACCAAAATGGGTGAAGTTAAACACGAATGGCTGCCACAGGTTGTAATGGCAAAAGACTTCCAGAAGACCTTTGATGCTTACATGGTTGAATACAACAAATGTAAACCACAGGACTTCCTGGGTGAAATGCAGGCTATTCTTGATACTTTCAAAAAATAAGTAAAAATATCCGGTGACCCTGAAATACGGGTCACTGAATCTGCCGGAGTCTCCAGTTCCTTCTGGCTCCGGCAGATTCAGCCACCTATCTTCAGGAGTAAACGATGAAAGCAAAAGTTGAAAAATCCCCGAAGCCAAAAATCACTTTAGTTGAATTAAAAAAGCAGCGTTCATTAATAATTATTTCACTGATTCTGGTTGCCTATGGTCTGGTATTTTATTACTGGCCTTTAACCGGCTGGCTTATGGCTTTCCAGAATTTCAAACCAAGACTTGGTATTTTACATTCAGAATTTATCGGGCTTGCAAAATTCAAGTTCCTGTTCTCTGACAGAACCTTCTTACGGGTAATCAGAAACACCTTCTGTATGGGTGTCATCAATCTGGTAACCACTACTTTTATGGCAATTTTCTTTGCCCTTGCTTTGAATGAACTTCGTCTGCGTGCACCTAAAAAAGTCATTCAGACTATTTCCTATATGCCTCACTTCCTTTCATGGATTATCGTTACCGGTATTCTCCATGACAGTCTTTCTGCCACAGGTATTGTAAACGACCTTCTGATGCGTCTTCATTGGATTGATTCTCCGTTTCCTTTCTTTGCAAAGCCGAATATGTTCTGGGGAATCGTTACCTTTGCCCAGTGCTGGAAGGAGACCGGTTTTAATGCCATCGTGTATCTGGCTGCAATTACTGCCATTGATCCCTGTCTGTATGAAGCTGCCCGCATCGATGGTGCAGGGCGTCTGCAGCAGATCAAATACGTTACATTGCCTTCCCTGATGCCGACTATTGTCATCCTTTTGATTATGAACATCGGTAACGTTTTGAACGTTGGTTTTGAAGTTCAGTATCTGCTGGGTAATGGCCTTGTTCAGCGTGTATCTCAGACCATTGATATTTACGTATTGAACTGGGGTATCAGTCAGAATGACTTCTCTCTTGGTACTGCAGCCGGTATCTTCAAATCTGCGGTTAGTATCGTTCTCATATTAATCTTCAATAATCTGGCTAAAAAAGTCGGTGAAGAATCACTGTTCTGATGGAGAATTGAAAAATGGCAAAGAAAATGAAATGGACTACTGAAGAAGTACTCCTTGAAATATTCAATGTTGTATTCATGACCTGCTTTATTACCATTACCGTATATCCGGTTCTCAATACTTTGGCAGTGTCGTTCAATGAAGGTATTGATGCCGTTCGTGGTGGCATTTATCTGTGGCCACGCGTTTTTACCCTTAAAAACTATAGAACGGTATTCCATATGGAAAACCTGCTGACCGGTGCAAAGATTTCTGTTCTGCGTACCGTAATCGGATCCCTCAGTGCGCTGTTCGTAAATGCCCTGCTGGCATTTGTCGTAAGCCGCAAGAACTTTCTGTTCCGCAGTCAGCTGTCTCTGTTCTGGCTTATCACCATGTATGTAAATGGTGGTCTGATTCCGGTATTCCTTCTGTATCGCAATCTGCATCTTACTGGTACTTTCTGGGTGTATGTTGTACCTGGTATGGTAAGTGCATGGAATATGCTGGTTATCAGAACCTTCATGGAAGGTATTCCGGAAAGCCTTGAAGAATCTGCACAGCTTGATGGTGCAGGGTATATGACCATCTTCTTCAAGATTATTTCGCCCCTTTGTAAACCGGTATATGCAACAATCCTCCTGTTCATTGCCGTAGGTCATTGGAACTCATGGTTTGATGCCATGATTTACAACCGCCTGAAGGTTCAATATACCACCTTGCAGTATGAATTGATGAAGCTGCTCAGTTCCGTAATGCAGCAGAGCGGAAGTGCAGAATCAGCAAAGAATGCAACTGCAGCATCGGTTACTCCTGTAACTATCCGTGCCGCAGCAAGTATTGTAACCATGGTACCGATCATTATGCTGTATCCATTCCTCCAGCAGTATTTCCAGACCGGTCTGACCATCGGTGGTGTTAAGGGATGATAATTCCCTGTGAGTATCTGATTGAAAAAAATGACAGGTAAAAAAGTATAAGGAGTAACGAAGATGAATACGTTGCAGTGCAGAAGTGCACAAATGGCTGTACGGCTGGTTAATGAAAAAGGACAACCGCTGAATGATGTTGCGGTTTCCGCCCGGCTGACCAATCACGAATTCCTGTTTGGCTGCACTGCCAACGCATTTGTCGAATATTTGACTGCAAAAGATGAAGATGTTAAGGCCAAGGCTTTTGATAAAACAGAAAAATGGCTGAAACTCTTTAATTATGCTACTGTCCAGGTATATTGGGGAATTTTTGAACCTGAAGAAGGCAAAACCATGCATGATCCTATCATGCAGACTGCCCGGTACCTGAAAGACAGAAATATTACGTTAAAGGGCCATCCGCTGTGCTGGCATACGGTCTGCGCAGACTGGCTCATGAAGTATGACAACAAGACGATTCTTGAAAAACAGCTGGCCCGTATCCGCCGTGAAGTAGGGGATTTTGCAGGTCTTATTGATGCCTGGGATGTAATCAACGAAACAGTCATCATGGATAAGTTTGACCGCTATGATAATGCGGTAACCCGTATCTGCCGTGAACACGGTAAATATGCCCTGATTAAAATGGTTTTTGATGAAGCTCATAAAACCAATAGCAAAGCAAATCTGCTGCTTAATGACTTTAATATGTCTGAAGCCTATGTAGAAGTTCTGAAACGCAGTCTTGATGCCGGTGTTCCTATTACCTGCATCGGATTGCAGTCTCATCAGCACCAGGGCTACTGGGGCATCGACAAAATTGAAGAAGTATTAAGCCGTTTTGAGCCACTGGGTTTACCCATTCATTTTACAGAAAACACGCTGGTATCTGGTCCTCTTGTTCCGCCGGAAATTGAAGACTTGAACGACTGGCACTATGATCGTACCGATTACGGCAGAGAATATGAAGAGCGCCAGAGAAACGAGATGATGGAAATGTACAGCCATGTATTTGAACATCATCCGCAGGTTACCGGGTTTACTACCTGGGATTTTCAGGATGGAATGTGGCTCAATGCGCCAAGCGGTCTTCTCCGCACTGACGGCAGCACCAAGCTGAGTTATGAAGGGCTTGATTCCCTTATCAACGGCAAATGGCGGACTTGTGTTGACGGACGCACCGGCAGTAACGGCTGTATGGAGTTGGCTGGAATTCGGGGAGAGTACGAAATTACAACTACCAGCGGGCTGAAGGGAACCGTAAAACTGAGTCAGGCTGCAGCTGAAGCAAGTAAGAACGAACCGGTTACGGTGGTTCTTAAGTAGCCGGGATGCTGAAACGGGTTCAGCATGACAGTGCTTGCGTCATCCAGAGATGCTGAAACAAGTTCAGCATGACAGCATCATTTGTCATCCCGAACTTGTTTCGGGATCCCTGAGCCTGTCGAAGGGTCCTGCATTTTTACCTCGTATTCGTCTGTTTTCTGAATTTTGCCGGGGTTACTCCATAAAAACTGATGAATTTTTCTATAAAGTAATCAAGATCCTTATAGCCAACTTCTTCAGCAATTTCATATATGCGCATGTCAGTTTTGATGAGCAGATCGCAGGCCTTTTCTGCCCGGATTCTGTTCAGGTGATCCTTAAATGACTCATTAAACTGCTTACGGAAAATCTGTCCCAGATATGCTGCATTGATGAAATACTTCTGGCTTAACTCCTTAAGGGTGACGTTGTCCCGGTAATTCTGACGCATATCATTTTCAATATCAGCAAGCACTCCTTTTGCCTGATTTCCACGCAATTGAGCCAGGTAGGACGCGTATTCCTGCAGAAACAGTTCTACGTTTCTTGCGTTTTCCTCCAGAAACAGCTCTTCCAATGCATTCTCACTGATACTTTGAAAAATTTCCGCCTGATTGATGTTCTGATCCAGTTCATAGGCAAGGTGCATAAGACTGTAAAAAATGTAGCTGATAATCAGGTTTGCGTTGGCATAGTCTGCTTTTTCCATTGTAAACAACAGATTTCGTGCATTATCGGTAATATCTTCCTTATTGTTCTGTTCGACAGCTGCTATCAGTGCATCAGCCTGACTTTTTGCAGTACGGTTTTCTTCCAGATTAAGACTACCTGAGTCAGGTTTGTACTGTGTAAGAGCATCCATATTTGATATGGTGCGACTGACCATCATACTGCTTACAGAACGGGTGATGGATCCAATATCAGAAACTTTATTTCCGACAAAAAACTGCAATGGCAGGTCAAAAACATCTGAAAGGTATTCTTTCAGATACTTTATGAAGTTAGCTTCTCCTCTTTCAACACGTTCATACAGAATGGAATTTTGTGCCATTTCTTTATCTAGAATAAGACCGATATCGTAACTGGAGGTCCTGACGAACAGATGGAACAATACCCTCAGTTCATGTTCAGGGAACAGACTGCATATTTTATTGTATAACTGTTTCAGCTGACTTATTTTTTGGTCTTCTGTCATGGCTGCAATCTTGGGTGTCATGGAATTCAACTCAATGGATATGTACCGGCAGTCAGGACATTGACCTATCATTTGTTTTACCTGGGCCATGTTCTGGGAATCAAACTGACCGTATAAAATAGGAATAAGATTACGGGTAAACAATTCTTTCTGGTAGCGGTCATCTTTTTCCTGGGCCTGTTCTTTCTGCTCATGCTGTTTTCGGGCTTTATCAAGGGCATTAAGCAGTTCCTGTCTGTTGATTGGCTTCAATAAATAATCAAGACACTCGTACTGCATGGCTTTTCTTGCATAGCCAAAATCATTGTAGCCAGAAAGAATAATGAAGCTGGTATCCTGATGCAGTTCTTTCCGTACCTTTTCAAGAAGCTCAAGACCAGTCATTTCAGGCATTTTGATGTCAGTTATGACCAGGTCAACTTTAGTTGTCTGTAAATATTCAAAGGCTTCCAATGGTGAATGAGATTTGTGGATAATTTCAAATCCTTGTGCTTCCCAGTCTATGACCCGGCATAAGCCTTCGATAATAAATGGTTCGTCATCAACAATCAGTACTTTCATTTGCGTTCATCCTTTTTTACCAGAAGTAGCAGCGTTATGAGAGCAGTTTCATTAAATCCGCAGTATATAGTGGAACTTTTACTGTAACGATAGTGCCGGATCCTTCCTCACTCTCTATTGAATAGGTGATCTGCTCTTCAAAGAAAATGTTCAGGCGTAGGGCAGTGTTCAGCAGCCCGATATGGCGGATCCGATGCTGAATGGTATTCAT
>JAZLJW010000203.1:0-6406 GCA_045597345.1 Treponemataceae bacterium | reverse complement strand
GAGTGAATTGATTGAATACTTGTCCTGGTACAATGAAAAAAGAATCAAGGTAAAATTAAAAGGACTGACCCCTATACAGTTTAGGAATCAGTCCTTAAAATCAGCCTAGTTAAAGTGTCCAATTTCTGGGGTGCACTTCATAAAGCAGCTTTTTTTTTGCCTTCCGGGTGTATTGCAAAGCAGCACCCGTTCAAATATTCAGGGGGTAGTGAGTCACACTCAGTACCCCTGTTTTTTCTCTGAATCTTCTTGAAATCAGGTAAAAACACTACCTTCCTTCCCGTATTTTTACCTGGACTCTTACCAGTTTTCAAGCAGTTTTACAGCAGCTTCTTTTTCCTCTCTGCTGGCAAAACCCACATAGACTTCGCCTGATTTTTTACTGACAATCTTCAGTGCTCTGGCGTACAGTTCATCGGAATCAGCATCGCTGTCATCTTCCTTTTCGTAGTGAAATTCAGGAAAATCGATGATATCTTCCCGCTCAAGATACCGACCGTCTACAATAAGCGCATTTGAATAGATTCCACAGCGGGCCTCGTATACATGTTCTCTAAGAACGACTTCTACTCCAAGAACGGAAGTAGCGCAGAGAATTGCAGTATAGAGAAGTTCAAAAGGCCGAATAATCATGACAATGGGCACTAATATAGCTGTCACCACTACGCCAATAAACATTTTTGACGTTCTTCTTGTCAGTACAAGCTGACAGGGACCAACTTGTTTTTCAAGCTTCTTAATACGTACGGGAAGGGTACACAACACAATAATGATGCCTGCTAAAGCGATTACAGGAAACACAAGAATGAGATAATTCATGTTTGTACTGTAGCCAAAATCGATGAAATAGCATAGTGTTTAAAATAAAGGAATTAACCAATGCCATTGAAACTTCAGAACAAAAA
This sequence comes from Treponemataceae bacterium, assembly GCA_045597345.1. Taxonomy (GTDB): domain Bacteria; phylum Spirochaetota; class Spirochaetia; order Treponematales; family Treponemataceae; genus Treponema_I. The sequence continues at coordinate 5,501 of JAZLJW010000203.1, read as the reverse complement.
CATGCAGTTGTCTATTGAAACTCCTGGAGAAGTGTACCGGGGTACGCGATTTGACTGGAACGGCTCTGTAATCCATGCCTGCTATCAGGGAATAGAACTGCTGAATGAAGAAAAGCCTCGATTTCATCGGAATCCTTCGGTAAGTGGTCGTGGCATGATGAATGAATTCGGTATTAAACGTCCTGTAGGCTATACTGATTCTGATAGTGAATGGTTTCCTAAAATAGGCACAGGCTGGTTAAAGAAAGATGCTGACCCCTATAGTTTTTTGAAGCAGTATGAAATGCAGGAACTGTCATTCGAATATACCCGGTTTGACTTTGAAAATCAGCCCGGAGTTGCATTCTGCTGCACTTCAGGGGAGCGGAATGGCTATAGTTACCGGTATCAGAAAACGATTACTCTGGAAGAGAGCGGTTTTGTTACCCGTTATGAGCTTACTAACTTAGGTGATAAAATCATTGCAACTGATGAATATGTTCATAACTTTATAGCACCCTATGGCAATCGGATGAGTCATGATTTTTCGATTCATTTTGCCTGGCAGCTGAATCCTCCTTGTTTTGATGAGTATGTCGATCCAGAAAATGTAATCCGTATCAGTGAAAACAAAGTGTATCTTTCAAAGGAGCCTTCAAAGGAACAGCCTTTTTTTCTGGGAAGCATTTCAGGAAATCCTGCAGTAAATGAGTCAAGCGGTATTCCGGCACAATGGTGCTACCGGAATGAAAAAACGGGACTTATCATGAGTGAAACGGGTAACTTTATGATTGAAAAAGCTGACTTATGGGGAATGCGGCATGTCATAAGTCCAGAATTGTTTTATTCCTTTTCGCTTTCAAAGGGACAGACTGCGTCTTGGGAACGGCGGATTTCTGTCAGCCGGTACAGCCATAATGGAGGTATGCAGTGTTAAGCTATCGCCATGCGTTTCATGCAGGAAATCACGCAGATATTATAAAACACGCAACACTGTGTCTGCTGCTGGAGAGCCTGCAGAAAAAAAACAAACCCTATACGCTGCTTGATACTCACGCTGGCGCCGGTGTGTACTTCCTTGAAGACGAGCGGGCAGTGAAGACCGGTGAGACTGCAGAAGGTATTGTAAAACTACTGGCAGCGGCCGATACTGAACCGGATGCGGTTCCAGAAAGCCTTATGCCGTATCTGAAACTGGCCCGTCAGTATGAAAAAGATGGAAAATATCCCGGCAGTCCTGAAATCATGCGGAATTACCTGCGGCAGGATGACCGGCTGCAGCTGGTGGAGCTGCATAATACGGAAATTGATGTACTTAGAGTGCAGATGAAAAAGCAGCTGCATGACGGTCGGTTGGGTATTCACCACCGGGATGGTTACCAGGCAGCTGTTGCGCTGACGCCACCGGAGCCGCGGCGCGGATTACTCCTGATGGATCCCAGTTACGAAGTAGACAGCGATTACGAAAACGTCATGCAGAGTATCGTAGAGACTCACCGACACTGGCCGGTTGGAGTCCTGTGCGTCTGGTATCCCCTGTTAAAGCGCCGCGAATACGAAACGTCCCTGATGAAACGTGCCCTGTCAGAAGCTGCTGCTGCCACACCATCCAGTTTTCTCTGCGCCGAACTGTGCGTTGATTCTCCTGACCGGGAAACAGGTCTCTATGGTAGCGGTATGGCCATCATCAATCCTGCCTGGCACTTGGATGAACAGCTGGAACAGATGCTGCCCTGGTGCGTGAAAACGCTGGCTCCGGAAACCGGCAGCTGGAATATTGAAAAAGCATTGGTGTAGTATAAAAAAAAGCTCTTGTGTAACTGATAGTCTCCTCGTAAAATGAGATAATTTGTTAATTTGAGGAGATGTGAAATGAGTTCACAGTATTACGGACCACACGATCGTCCGCCGATTGGAAAGTGGATTCCACTGAGCATTCAGCATGTATTTGCTATGTTCGGTGCTACCATTCTGGTACCACTTTTAACTGGCTTAAGTACTTCTACTGCACTGTTTACTGCAGGTACCGGTACTTTGATTTACATTGCAATTACTGGTGCAAAAGTTCCGGCATTCTTAGGTAGTTCATTTGCCTTTATTCCGGCACTGATCGCAATCGGCCAGACATATGGCGTTCCCTATGCTATGGGTGGCGCAATGTGTGCTGGTCTTTTTTATGCCATCATCGCTCTGATCATCAAATTCACCGGTAAAGACTGGATTGATGCCGCTCTGCCACCGGTAGTCATCGGTTCGGTAATCATCGTTATCGGTCTGGGACTTGCTCCTACTGCAATCAACGAAGCTATGTACGTTAACGACAGCTACAGTCTGGTTGCACTGAGCATTGCTGCAGTTACCCTGTGTATTGCTGTTATAGCAACCATCTTCTTCAAAGGATTCTTCAATACTCTGTCCATTCTGATTGGTCTGGTTGGTGGTTACCTGTTTACCCTGATCATGGGGTGCTTCTTCCCTGCCTACAAATTCATCGACTTTGCTGTTGTAAAAGAAGCAAAATGGTTTGCTCTGCCGTTCCTGCAGACTGATGCCTTTGGAAAATACTACTGGATGGCTCCAAAATTCAATCTGGTTGCCATTCTGACTTTTGTCATCGTTTCAATCTCTACTGTTTGTGAACACCTGGGTGATACCCTGACTACTTCAAAAGTAGTAGGAAAAGACTTCTATAAAGATCCAGGACTCCACCGCACTATTCTTGGTGACGGTGTTGCTACCGCCTGGGCTGCTCTTTGGGGTGGACCGCCAAATACTACTTACGGTGAAAACATCGGTGTAATGGCCATTACCAAAGTATATTCTGTATGGGTAATCGGTGGAGCAGCCGTTTTTGCAATTCTTCTGTCATTCTGCCAGAAATTCGGTGCACTGATTCAGACTATTCCTACCCCTGTTCTGGGTGGTATCTGTACACTGCTGTACGGTCTTATCGCTTCTTCTGGTCTCCGCACCATTGTAGATGCCGGTGTAGACTACGAAGATAAACGCAACCTGACCATCTCTTCTGTCATCCTGGTACTGGGTATCGGTGGTGGTTCACTGCAGTTTGCTATTGGTTCAGATTTTAACTTTGCCCTGGGTGGTGTAGCTCTGGCTACCATCGTTGGTATGGTTCTGAACCTGATTATCCCTAACAAAAAGAAATAACACTGAAATCTGCCCCCGGATGGCGGAGATTTTTGTGCCACTACACAAAATCTGCCGCCAAGGACGGCAGCTTGAAGCCACTAAAAAAAACTGCCGCCATGGACGGCGGCAAATACTTACCGCGAGTTTTGGTTGCGTAGCGACCAAAACTCGTTAAGGATGAATGTCATGGATGACATTCATCCGACTGTAACATCATGCAGCCACTTTTTGCTCAGTAACCGTATCAGCAGCATGGCGGCTTTAGCCCAGTTTTCTATCATCAGACACATGTAAATAACAACCGGACTGGCATGGAATACAAACGCTGCAACGGCTGCAGCAGGAATTGCCAGAATGTACATGAACAGCGTATCTGCAACGGCTGAATACACTGCGTCCCCACCGCTACGGCAAACGCCGACAATCATACACATATTGAATGCATTAAACGGATAGAATGTTACCAGAATGAACAGCATCAGCTGAGCCTGGTGCAGAATTGATCCGTCAACGGAAAAGAAAAACTTAAGGGTATAGCTGAGCGGAATCAGAAAAAGACCGAAAAACAGGCCCACCAGCGGAATAAGCGCACAGGTTTTGTTTGCATATCGGTATGCTTCGTCGATTTTGCCTTCACCGATTTTCTTTCCGACAATAACAGCAACGGCAGAACCGACACCCATGACGAACGTCCAGGTAATCTGACTGATAGTACTGGTAATGTTATAGGCAGCATACGCATCGGTCCCTGCCCGGGCAAAGATGGCATTCTGTACGGTAATACCAAAGGACCACAAAGTTTCATTAACAATGACAGTAGAAACGATCCGCAGATACCGGCCCAAAAAAGATCGGTCAAAACTGAAAAAGTCTTTGATGGTTCCGGCCGGTGCAAGGTGACGGATATACATGACACCCATAAGGATTCCCACATCAATCAGGCGGGCAACAACGGTGGCAATGGCAGCTCCCACAACTCCCAATCCGCAGGGAAAGATCAGGATGTAGTTGAGTACCACATTGCTTAACAGACTGATGATAGATGATGTCATAGGTACTTTCGGTTCTTCGGTACTGCGCAGGGCCTGTCCGAACACCATACTCAATGCCATCAACGGGTAACTGAAACAGGCAATGCTCAAATAGACAATACCTTCTGCAATAACAGCCGGATCATTGGAAAAAAGATGAACAACAAAGCGGGGAAATGACAGAATCACCAGCATAAACAGGAATGAGATTCCCAGAGATATGGCAAGCGAAATACCTACGGATTTTCTGATGCTGGATACATCCCGTTTACCCCAGTACTGGGCAACAAAGATACCTGCGCCGCTGACCGTTCCAAAAATAACGATATTGACGAAAAAGAAAATGTTGTTTCCCAACCCTACGCTGGCAATGCTGGTAACTCCCAGTTTTCCTACCATGACGGTGTCTACAATATTGATGAAACTGTTTACCAGATTCTGCAGAATAACAGGAAGAGCGATAACAATAATGCTCTTATAAAACTCTTTGTCGATTGGCTTTTTCATAGCTGCAGTCTAGCAAATTGGCAGTAAAAAGCATACACTCAAAGGCATGAGAGCATATGATATTCCCGTTTTGCCTATAACGCTGGCACGTAACACTGATGAAAAACTGTCTGACCGGGATGTTGCCGGTATTGAACTGGAATATCCCTGGCCAAAATATGAGCCACGCTCGTTATTTACTGTTGCCTTTATGGCTGCTGGTACTGACGGGATGGGAATCAGCATCTGTGCAGAAGTTCCTCATAACAAAATCACTGCTGTACATACTGAACCAAAAAGTAGAGTATACGAAGACGATTGTATTGAATTGTATCTACGGCCTGCTGATTCTGATACATACTACGGATTTGAACTGAATCCAAAAGGTACTCTGCTGGACTATCGTGCCTGTCCGGCACCTGATATTCCTGCTTCCTGGAATCTTCCGGATAACGCTGAAACTGTTCATGCTGCTATTGCCGAAAAACCGGTTACCTTTGACTACAATTACAAAACCGGAGCCATAATTCATACCGAAATAGAAGATGAGTTCTGGTACACCGAATTGTTCATCCCCTGGACTTCCCTGAACCGGAACGAACCACCTGCTGCTGGCGAAACCTGGACCGGTACCATAAACCGAATTGACATCACCGGAACAGCAAAACGTGCCGGGTCAAAAAAAAGTGCCCCCCATGCCGGATATCAGACTTTGATCAGCGGCACAGATTGGGCACAGTTTCATCAGCCGGACTATTTTGCCCGGTTTACCTTTACACTTTCTTAACCAGCTCTTTCATTGATTCTACAACTGCTACGTTTGTTTTTGCAGTTTCCTCAATGCGTCCGATTACT
>JAZLJW010000202.1:0-16921 GCA_045597345.1 Treponemataceae bacterium | reverse complement strand
CCTGGAATGGGCAACCTTCCTGGATGAACGCCAGAACAATAACTTTGCTATTGCACGTGCAGGTTGGGTTGGTGACTATCAGGATCCTTCCAACTTCCTGGAACTGTTCCTGAAAGACAGCGGTAACAACGATGGCCGCTACAACAATCCTAAGTTTGATGAAGCAATGGCAAAAGCAGCTTCTATGCCAGCAGGCCAGGCTCGTCTGGACATCCTGATGGAAGCAGAAGAAATGCTGGTTACCCAGGATCAGGCAATCATTCCATTCTACTTCTACGTTTCTCAGAACCTGATTGACCTGGATAAATGGGATGGCTGGTACATGAATACCCAGGATATCCACCCATATGTTGGTCTGAAACTTAAGAAATAAGTTTTCATCAGACCCTTTGGCCGTTCCCGGTTACAGGGTCTGAGATTCAGAAAAAAATGGATCCCTGGCACGCTCAGGGGTCCATTTTCCGTATTCAATACAGTATCCCCGTTCGGGATTTTTAACGAAAAAAACACAGGAAAAAAGTATGGGTCGCTTTGCTATACGTCGTTTTCTAAGCTTAATTCCGACAATGTTCCTTATTGTTACGTTAAGCTTCTTTTTGATCCGCCTGGCACCAGGTGGACCGTTCTCAAGTGAAAAGAAAGTTACAGAAGAAGTAATGCAGAATCTTCTGAAAAAATATCACATGGATGAACCGCTGTATAAACAGTATCTGCGGTATATGGGTGATGTTCTCCGCGGTGATCTGGGACCTTCGTTCAAGAACAAAGACTATACCGTTAACGAACTGATTGGTTCCAGTCTTCCAAACTCAATCCTTCTGGGTATTGTTGCCCTTGCCGTAGCACTGGTATTCGGCGTTCTGGTCGGTATCCTTTCGGCGGTGAAGCAGAACTCCTGGGTGGATTACCTGACCATGTCCATAGCGGTCATAGGGATTTCCATCCCCTTGTTCGTCGTCGGTCCGGTCATGATGCTTACTTTTGCCATGAAACTGAAATGGCTGCCAACTTCCGGTTGGATTAACAGCCGCGCCGGTCTTAAAACCATGATCATGCCGGCAATTACCCTGTCTTTCCCCTATTTTGCCTATATTGCCCGCCTGACCCGTTCAAGCGTTCTTGAATCACTCCGTTCTGACTACATCCGTACTGCCCGCGCAAAAGGTCTTTCACAGGCAAAAATCATGTTCAAGCACGTCCTGAAAGGTGCCATGCTTCCCGTAGTAAGTTACCTGGGACCAGCCTTTGCCGGTATCATCACCGGTTCCGTAGTTGTTGAACAGATCTTTCTGGTTCCCGGCCTTGGAAACTTCTTCGTAAAGTCAGCCCTGAACCGTGACTACACCCTGATTATGGGTACCGTTATCGTATACTCACTGATTCTGGTTCTCATGAACTTTGTCGTAGATATTCTGTATGGTCTCTTAGACCCACGCATCAGCTATAAATAAGGAGGTGCCTGATTATGTTGAAATTCAATAAGAAAACGGAACAGGCACTGAACGAATTCAACCAGTACGTTAAACCTGTTTCACTGTGGGATGACGCCTGGAAACGCCTGAGAAAAAACAGAATGGCTCTGCTGGGGCTCTGGGTTGTCGGAATATACTGTCTGCTCGCTCTGGTTACTCCTATCCTGCCTATTCATCCCTACGAAGAACAGGTGCTGGAACATACCAATCTGCCGCCAAGTTTCAAACCAGCCGGAGAGGTTATGCTCCAGCAGCGTGAAGCATATTTCCACAAAGTAATGGCAAAACAGAAACGTTCTTCTTATACTGCAGAAGAACAGGCCGAACTGGATGCAATGCGTGCTGATATCGCTACCAACCCGGTACATCAGCGCCATTACTTCCTGGGAACCGATACCCTGGGCCGCGATATGCTTTCACGTACCCTGTACGGTGGCCGTATTTCCATCGCCATCGGTATCATCGGTACCATTACTGCCCTGATTGTCGGCATTTTCTTTGGTGCTATTGCCGGATATGCCGGCGGCTGGATCGATAACCTGATCATGCGCTTTGTCGACATCATGTACGGTCTTCCCTACATGCTCATCGTAATCATCATGATGGCTCTGCTGGGACGTAATATCGTCATCCTGTTCGTTGCCATTGCGCTGGTTTCCTGGCTTTCCATTGCCCGCGTAGTCCGTGGCCAGATCATCTCCCTGAAAAACAGTGAGTTCGTTCAGGCTGCTAAATCCATGGGTGCCAGTCCTGCCCGCATTATTGCAAAGCACCTGCTGCCCAATACCATCGGTATCATCATCGTTTATTCATCATTAAGTCTGCCTTCTTTCATCATGAACGAAAGTTTCCTCTCATTCCTGGGTCTGGGTGTCTCTGCCCCGCTTGCCAGCTGGGGATCTCTGGTTTCTGACGGTGTAAAGGGTATGGAACTGTATCCATGGCAGCTTCTGGTTCCTGCCGTTATCATGACCATTTTCCTGTTTGCCATGAACTTTGTCGGCGACGGTATGCGCGATGCATTTGACCCACAGAGCAAGAACAAGGTGTGAGGTAAGCGATGAAACCTGTAAGTGACGAAAAAATCCTTGAAGTAAAAGGACTGAAAACATTTTTCTACACCGATGAAGGCGTTGTACGTGCTGTAAACGGCATTGATTTTGACCTGCACAAGGGAGAAACCATCGGTATTGTAGGTGAATCCGGTTCCGGAAAGAGCGTTACCAACCTTTCAATCATGAACTTGGTACAGACCCCCGGCCGCATTGAAGACGGTGAAGTACTGTTCAACGGTCAGGATATTCTGAAACTGAGCGAAAAAGAACTGCGGAAAATCCGCGGAAACAAGATTTCCATGATTTTCCAGGATCCTATGAGCTCTCTGAATCCGTTCCTGAAGATTTCTACTCAGATGATTGAAACCATTCAGCTGCATCAGGGCCTGAACAAGAAAGATGCAAAGGCAAAAGCCATTGAAATGCTGAAGCTGGCAGGTATTCCTGCTGCAGAAGAACGCATTGACTGTTACCCACACCAGTTCTCGGGAGGTATGCGTCAGCGCGTAATGATTGCCATGGGGCTTTCCTGCAACCCGGAAATTCTGATTGCTGACGAACCGACTTCTGCACTGGACGTAACCATTCAGGCACAGATTCTGGAACTGATGCAGGACCTGACCAAACGTCTGGGAACTGCCGTAATCATGATTACCCACTCGCTGGGTGTTGTTGCCGGCATGTGTGACACCATCATGGTTATGTATGCCGGTCGCGTTGTTGAACGCGGTTCTACTGCCGACATCTTTAAGGAACCGAAACATCCGTATACCCAGGGTCTTATTGATTCTGTTCCCCGTCTTGATAAACCGACAAAAGACAAGCTGTACTCCATCCCCGGTCTTCCACCAAACGTTATCGACCTGCCGCCCTGCTGTCCGTTCTATCCACGGTGCAGCAAGGCCAGCGAAATCTGCAAGAAGAAGTATCCTCCGCTGAAAGAATTTGAAAACGGACACAGTGCTTCATGCTGGCAGTACGCAGGACCAGAAGACATTAAGGCTGCCATGGCCGAAGGAGATGCACAATGAGTGAACAGAAAAGCGAATATCTGCTTGAAGTAAAAGACCTGAAAATGCATTTTCCCATGGGAAGCAAAGGTCTTTTCAGCAAACAGAAAAACTACGTATATGCCGTTGACGGCGTAAACTTTGCCATTAAGCCCGGTGAAACCCTGGGTCTGGTAGGTGAATCCGGCTGCGGTAAGTCAACCGTTGCCCGTGCCGTAGCACAGCTGTACAAGCCTACTGCCGGTGAGGTCCTGCTGGAAGGTAAGGATCTGTGTACCATGTCAAAGAAAGAGCTGCTTGCCAGCCGCAAAGACATGCAGATGGTATTCCAGGATCCCTACAGTTCCCTGAACCCCCGTATGACTACCGGTCAGATTATTGCTGAACCTATGCTGATTTACCGTCAGCGGGGCATCATCACCATGACCGATGCAGAAATTGACAAGGAAGTTGACCGGCTTATGGAGCTGGTTGGCCTTTCCCACTACTTTAAGAACCGGTATCCCCACGAATTTTCCGGCGGTCAGCGTCAGAGAATCGGTATTGCCCGTGCACTGGCATTAAAGCCAAAGCTGATTCTGGCAGATGAACCGGTTTCTGCACTGGACGTTTCCATTCAGGCTCAGATTCTGAACCTGTTCAAGGAAGTTCAGAAGGATATGGGGCTGACTTATCTGTTTATTGCCCATGACCTGGCAGTAATCCAGTATATTTCTGACCGCATTGCCGTCATGTATCTGGGTAAAATCGTGGAGATTGCAAACTACGAAGACCTGTACAAAAATCCGATGCACCCATATACACAGGCGCTGCTGTCTGCAGCACCGATTCCGGATCCGGAAATTGAAGCAAAACGCCAGCGCATTATTCTGCCCGGTGATGTTCCATCGCCGACCGTACAGCGCCCCGGTTGTGCATTCTATGACCGCTGTCCAAAGCATATGGACTGCTGTAAATCCAGTCTGCCAAAGCTGGAAGTGCATTCGGAAGCCGGAAAAGACCACCAGGTAGCCTGCTGGCTCTACCAGAAATAATCCCCCGCTGGGGTTAGCTCAAGATTTCATCAGAGCGGGCCCCAGCAACGAAAAAAAAAGCAAGGAAACTCCCGTCATTCCCTCAACATGAGCTTCGCCATGTTTCGTTGACGGGTCCTCCTTGCTTCTTTTTTATGCGTCCCACTCTGATGAAATCAGATCATTATCGTAAGCTTGTCTGAAAATACGGGAAGGAAGATGGAGGCTGGCAAAAACTGTCGAAGGGCGGAACGATAGTTTCCTCTCCGCCCTTCGCCTGTAGCGACGCCAGCTAGCGGTTTTGCCAGACTCCGGCTGACTGGTAGTATTTTCAGATACTTAATGCAGACTCGCGATCAGGTTGGGGACTGCGATGAAGTTTCCGATCATGCCGCCGATGGATGACAGGAAGAATACCAGCAGTGTGCGTAAAATCCTGTTCTTATAAAATCCTTTTACGCTGGTAACATCATCGCTCAGAGATTCCATATCCTTGATTTTCGGCTTTACGAAGGTAGCCTGTACAATACCGGTAAAAAGACCGACACCGATAACCGGGTTGATGGTTGCGATGGGAGCCCCCACAAAACCGGTCAGGATTGCCAGCGGATGACCGGCAGCCAGCAGGGTTCCCAAGGCTGCCAGAGAGCCGTTCCATAAAAGCCACTGAATCAGCATGCTGAGGGAAGTTCCTGCACCGCTGGTAAAGAATCCGGCAACCAGAAGGGCGACAATGGCCACAGGGAAGATTAAACCGGCAACTTTGGCTCCAATGCCTGCCGGTGGAATTACGTTGATTTCTGACACGTCTGAGCTTTCTGTGGCGGCAGCGTAGGCACTCAGGTGACGTTCTACGCCGGGAAGATGCCCCGCACCAAGAATGGCTACCACTTTTTTTCCGGTACAATTCCAAATACCTGCGGCCAAATACTGGTCGCGTTCATCAATGAGAACCTGCTTGACGGCAGGCAGATATTCTGCCATTTCATTCATCATGGAATCCATTTCACTGGAATTCTTCAGGTTTTCAATATCTTCTGCAGATACTTCTTCTGTTTCAAAGGCGCTGGAAATAAGTACGCCCAGCAGCTTGCATTTTCCCCAGAAGGAATTTTTTGCCCATGCCCGGCGAAGCGTAGTCTGAATCGGGCGGTCAACCATGGCGGTTGCGATGCCGTTTTCTTCAGCACAGGCAATGGCGGCTTTCATTTCATCTCCTGGTTTTACTCCCACATCAGCTCCCAGACGTTTCTGGAACGAACTGAGTACCAGGTTTGCCAGCATCAGGAATCCTTTGCCGTCTTTCAGCACTTTTATGATATCAAGCTGCTTCCAGCTGTCAGGATTTTTCAGTGATGCCAGACGCTGGTCATCAAGTTCTATGGCTACACAATCAGGGTGCTCATCCAGAATAACCTGACGGGCTTCTTCTACACTTTCCTGTGATATATGGGCAGTTCCTACCAGAATAATTTCGCGGTCTCCCAGCGTAAGACGTTTTTCTGTCTGGCTCATTCTACAATATTTCCTTTCATAGCCCATTCATTCAGACGGAATTCAAAGAACTGGGCACTTTGTATGGTTTCTACATCACTATAGTATTTATAGGCCATCTCGTCATTACCGTTGATGTGGTAATACATTCCCAGATAGTACAACCACTTACCCCGGTCATTACTGTTTACCATCGCTTTTACCTTAGCATCAACCTGAGCTGGCTGCAGATTATCATAAAAAAGCCGTGCTACTGCGTACTCTGCCGATTCCTTTGGAAGGAACTGCTTCAAACATACTTTGTTTACATAATCACGGCCTTCTTTTTTACTTTCTTTTGTTCCTTCCATGTAGTAAGAAAGGGCAATCATCATGTAGTACGATTTGTTTTTAGGATACAGAGAAAGCGTTTTTTCAAACCAGGCGCGACTATTGGCATAATCACCGATTCCCCAGTATAAAACTGCTATCGATTCATCTGCATAGTAGTATTCCGGATTCAGCCTGGTTACCATGATGTAGTCTTCAAGCGCCAATTCCAGTTTATTGGTGTTGTCATATAATCCGCCGCGATATACATACCCAAGGAAGTAATCAGGACGAATTGAAATAGCTTTAGTCCAGGCCTCTATAGCTTCTTTATCTTTATTCCGGTGATTTAAGTACAGACCATAATCGATCCAGTAATCATAAAAATCCGGATCCAATGCTATAGCTTTTTCAACATGTTGAATTGCCACAGCATAGTTTTCCGATTCTGCTGCAAGTTTTGCCAGATATGACCAGGCAAAAGCATTTGAGGGATCAAGTTCCGTCAGTCGGGTAAATGCAGTACCGGCGTTTTTCAAATCTCCCAGATAGTAACAGCTCTGCCCATACCCCAATAACGCGTCCACATTATTTTTATCTCCTGAGAGAGCTTTAACGTAATATTGATTTGCCTTTTTGAAATTACGCTTCAACATCCATTCATCACCCAACTCGGTGTTTGCATCTGTATTGGAGGGATCGACAGCAAGCAGTTCCTGCAAAATCCGGCTTTTTGCAGCAGTATTTCCTGTTGCTTTTGCCAGCATCATGCGCAGCATCAGTACATCTTCATTATCAGGGTCCATCTGATCCAGAATATCCGCCAGTTCCCCTGCTTCCTGATATTTCCCCAGAGAGAAAAGAATGGTTGCCTTCAGATACTGAAGATCAAAGTCATTTTCATACAGATCTGGAATTTCATCAAAAAGAGCAAGAGCATCTTCTTTTGTTCCTTCCCGAAGAGTTTTCTGCAATTTTTCCATGAATCCGGCTACAGTAAATATTTTTTCCTTTGGTGCTGGAGCGGGTTCAACCGATATTTCCTTCTGGAACTGTTGTTCTGGGATAACAGGGGGTGTCGGTTCAACAGGTGGATTGGATGCACAGCCGGCCAGACACAGCAGAAAAACTGCCAGAATGATACGATTGCAGAAAGGTACTGATTTGTTTTTTGTCATTTTTTTACTCCGCGCAAACAGTTTGGGGAATGATACATGAGGTTGAAAATGTACCTGTCATTAGTTACACTGAGGCATAATGACACGTATTCCCATCAGAAAATTGTTAGGTTTTTCGTTCCTCTATCTATTAATACTTTTCGGTATTTTTGCACTGCAATTTAGAAGTGATTCTGTTTTATCAAAATCTTTTGGTGCACTTCGGCTGATTTTAACTGAAACAAAAGACGTAGACAACAATCCTGTTCTTAAAAACGCATTTCAGGTTTCCTTTAACGGTCTGACTTTTTATTCTGACAGCGTTAACCCCGTTCTTGCCGGCACTGAATTCATAAAGGAACCATTAGTTCTCCAATCATGGGAACAGATTTCAGCACAGGGTGTCAGACTTACCTTTACCAATGGTTCCTATCTTGAGTTCCGGGGTTCCGATATTACCCTTAATGAAGAAACTTCCCTACTGGCAACCCTTCCCTTCAGCGTCCGGTACTTTGTGACAGAATCAGATACTGAGGTAAGTCAGGTAACAATTCCATTCAAGATGAGCAGCTTCATGAGCGCTGAACATCTGGAATCAGAACGGCTTGGTCTGGAAGATTATCTTGTTACTGCCAAAGGCGAACAGTTTCTTATGACTGCGGCAACTATTGAAACCCGTCAGATTACCATTAATCTTCAGGATGACGGATTTCTGTGCCATGAATATGTACTGGAACATGAATTCACCTTTGATGAAATTATTCATTATTCAATGGCGCAGAAGTCTGCATATGATGCGGTTGTTAAACAGGTAACTACCGCTGTTGGTGCTCTGTTGCAGCAAAATGTACCTGATGGTATTTCTGAAAAAGCCATTGTTTCCGCTGTTGCTGAAATGGGACGTAACGGACAGTATACCCAGGGAGTAAATGCGGTCAGCTCTTCCTTCAGAAATGCTACATCCCGCCGGTCTTTTCTTTCTGCCCCATACTTCAATTCACTTGTTGCAATGAACCGTACATTAACCATGCAGCTGGATAACATTACAAACCTGATGACGTATTCTTTAAACAACAACAACATTAATATTTTCGGTCTTGATTTCTTTGATTCCTATCTGAAACTGACTCCTTTTTCGGCAACAAAACAGATTCTCCAGCTGCCAGCAAAGGAAAATATTGAAATTAACAGTGTAAACCAAGCCGGCGGTATTCTTAATGCCTGGTACACATTGCAGTCGGTTAACCCAGAAGGAGCAGCACTTCTTGAACAGGCTATTCCTAAATGTATTGATTATTTGCGTTCGATTTCTGTTGTTTCAGATGATATGCTGCTGCTGTATCCACAAGACGGCGTTAAGGCAGGGGTAATCGATGCAGTGAAAACCGGCGTATCCCTGATGCGGTACGGTGAATATCAGAACAATGCTACGCTGACTGCTACAGGCCGTCTTATAACTGTTTCCGCATTAAATTCTGCATCTGCACTTGATTACGACACATACGGAACTATATATCCCCTGCTGGTAACCAATAATACCTGGTATCCTCATGTTGAAATTCTTTCATCCACCCCTGATGAAGTCATCTGGGCATGGACTTGTGCAAAAAAACTGGAGTTGACAAAGACTGCTGACGAAACGCTCATTGCTGCTCAGTTCCCTGTAGGAGCTACCCATTACATGATTGTTAACGGAATTCCACCATTCCAGGGAATTGAAATTTACGGCCTCAAGTTCCGCACTGATCCCCGATTTGAAACCTATAACTCATCCGGATATGTTCACAGCGGTAATACACTGTTCCTTAAGTACCATCAGAGAAGCGAAACAGAAACCATTCGGTTGATTTACTAACGGTATAATTCAGCGTATGTTTCCATACACTGATCAGTTTCTTCATGGGTATCACACATAAGGGAAGCCGCATAATACAGCGCAACTACTGATTCGGTAGTCAGTCGTCCCATAGGAATGGCACCTTCACGCCATACCCGGTGACTGGTTGAATAATCTGAAAGAACCAGCGAAGACTCCTGCTGAGAGGTACAGTAAAAATGACATTCCTTTTTACGCCCTTTCAGCAGCAGCGGCTTCAGGGAATAATCGCTTCCACGCATGTTTCCTGTTCCTGCAGCATATAATTCCAGAATAAAGCTTGATACACCGTCATCAATAAGACTTGCATAGCGTTCTGCCTTTAATCCCGGATAAACCGCCAGAGGAATCATTTCGTCGCTTGCAGTCTGCAACAGCTGTTTCAATACAAATGGATCCAATTCTTCACTGATACCGGCAACCTGCTTTGCTAATGGTCCGTCAGAAACAAAAACCGGTTCCTTTAAATTCCAGTTAACAAAACCACTGTCATCAGGTCTGAGAAATTTCAGGTTTAACGGTGATAGTACTTTGCCACCAAACACAACATACACACCATTTGATTTTTCACAGGCAACCGAAATTGACATGCGCATATTATCTGCAGATTCAGATGACTCATCAGGTGTTGTAGAAGATGCAGTTATGACAATCGGAACGCCGGAATCGCTGAAAAGCCAGAATAACAAGGCCGCGGTATAACTTAACGTATCAGTTCCATGGGGAATAACAATGCCGTTTGCAGTTCCTGCCTGAATACGGCTGGCTATTTCTGAAATAAGCGGTCCCCAATCACCCGGTTCAAGTTCTTCACTCATTATTGGCTTCATGGGAACAACCTGATACCGCACGCCTGATCCAACAGAATCAAGGGCGGGAAAATGAATTTTACCTTCCTGTACTGCAATGGATCCATCTTCCAGCCGATGCCCACACATAGCACCACCTTGAGGAAGAATATATACTACACTGATATTCAGTTCTTTCTTTATCAGGCCTTTTACTACCTGCGGATTTGCCATTCCACCGGTCTTTTTCATGATTACGCCGGTAAAATATTCCAGAGGTGCCATGTCACCCTGTGCAAGCTTTTCTACTTCTGTTTTATTGGTATCAAGAACGTGCCGGATAAGTGGAAGCAATGTTTTTTCGTCGGTAATTTCCAGCAGATGATTCTGACTGATAATATCATCAGGATTACACCCGGTTTCTGCGGTTTGAGCCAGCAGTTGCTTGGCAATGGCACTATGAATGGTTTTTCCGCTCAGCAGTATCATGATACGGGCAAAATACTGTGCGCTAAGATTATCATATACTTTGCGGAATCCATACATCTTTTCCAGTTTGATAACTTCGGTAGTCAGCCAATGTGCTGCATCCCTTGAGTTTGCACCACAGGCAACCACCTGTTCATAGAAATCTGCGCGTTCTTTCTGATCACAGATATTCCGGGAACGGGTCAAAGATATGTCATATTCCCTGGAAATCCGGTTTACCCGCTGAGAAGGTAATTCAACCAGTCCCATTACATCCTGAGGACAGGTATAATGCACAGACTGAGTATCCTGCAACGGTTCAAACTGCCGCGCAATTCCTGCAGCACGGGCTTTATAAGATTCTGTAATATTCTGTCGTTCGTTCCACAGCCGGCTTTCTGATACAACCGTGCGACCAGAGGTCAAAAGCTCTTCCTGTCGGGATAATTCAGCATTAATTGCCTTCCGGACAAAGTTAAAGCTGTTCAGATTACGCAGTTTAACGTAATAACAGGGTTTTTCAGGATACGGTGCCAGTGCTGCATAGGCATTGCACCGAATGATATTTTCTACATCCTTTGCCGGACACAATGACAGATACTGCACCAACCGGCGAAGTTCATCAAGAAAGATGAATCCTTCTTCTCCCAGTTCCATGGTGTCTGCAGTTTTTATACGGATGCTTGCCTTTCCCGCATTGGTATAATCCATACGTGTTTTGCCGTTAGTATGTGTTAATCGGCCGGCATCTTCTTCAATGCGGATTTCTTCAATTGCAATTTCCTTGGTCCTTCCATGAAAAGCTACACGCAATGATCCGCCCCGGGCAATCCGCAGTGACAATGCTTTAAGTCCATAGGTAGCTGGAACTGAAATATTGCTTGTTATATGTTCAAATGATGCATTTTCTTCCCACGTACACCCCAAGGCCTGAGAAAGCAGTGCAACTTTGTCCAGAATAACAGAATCTACAGCATATAACCCATTTTTATCCTCTGTAAAAACAGATTTGTCACCTGCCAACAACATCCTGACTTCAAGATATACATGGGACTGATACATTATCACTGCTCCTTACTATACACTTTTAGTACAATTCCGCGAATAACCCACAAAAAAGTACGATGTATAAGTAAATATATACCACTTTTTGTGTCGATATGGTATATTGTATGTTACCGTTAATTTATCCTTTTGAAAACAACGGCTATTTTTAAGTTGCTGCGCAAGGAGCGTATGTGAATAAACGCGATTTTCCAAAGATTCATTTTTACGATCAGGACTTTGTCGATATTTATGATAAAACCTGGAACTGGCTTGAGGCATTCTGGGTAGATATAAAGACAAAAGAGCTGTCTACTGATGGGTACTTTGTATACCCCGAAGGAGATTCTTACATTCTTGATCAGTTTGAATCTATTTTTTCTTCGTTCTTCCTGGTTTATTCAAACCGCAACTATCCGGCAAATCAGAATCTTGATTATTTTTACGCTCATCAGGAATCAGATGGAGCCATCCGCTGGAAGTATGACACTCAGACGGAAAAACCAGTATTAACCGATGACAATCCACAAGGAATCGGAATGCCACTGTTCGCCTGGGCTGAGTACAACCAGTATCACAAATCAGCCAACAAGCGTCGTGTAAAGGAGATAATGCCAATCCTGCAGAATTATATGAGCTGGATTGATACTACCTTTAAGAAAGATAATGGTTTGTATGCTGTTCCCCATACCTGTTCAAATATGTTTAATTCTCCCCGCGAAGACGCCTACTATCCGGTAGACTTTAACAGTGCACTGGCTGTAAATGCGTTGTATATGGCAAAATTAGGGGATATTCTGAACGACAAGGAAATCAGCTTTCAGTACAAGCGTCAGTATTTCTCACTGAAGACAAGAATCAATTCCAAGATGTGGAATCCTGAAACCGGCTTCTATTACGACATCGATAAAGAAGAAAACCAGCTTACCTCTAAAACCATTGCAGGATTCTGGCCACTGATGGCTGAA
Organism: Treponemataceae bacterium; assembly: GCA_045597345.1. GTDB lineage: Bacteria > Spirochaetota > Spirochaetia > Treponematales > Treponemataceae > Treponema_I. The sequence continues at coordinate 4,267 of JAZLJW010000202.1, read as the reverse complement.
ATTCCAAACGAAGATAAAGCCGATGCCCTGATTTCTCATCTGACAAATCCGGAAACATTCGGTACTGATCATCCGTTCCCATCACTTTCTGCAGATGATCCTCATTTCTCTGAGAATGGCAATGGCTATTGTGGTAGTGTTTTCCCTTCGCTTAACTACATGGTTTTCAAAGGGCTTGAAAAATATCAGAAATATGAACTTGCCCGCGAATGTGCCATCCGACACCTGTATTTCCTGCTTGATGGTATATTCCCTGGCGAACCAAAAGTTAAAGGTGACCTTTGGGAAGCATATCTTCCCTGCAAATCCGGCAAGGCCGTTCTTGAAACCCCTGCTGCCGGTGGACCTGCTGCAGAAAACTGGCCTCGTACCCGCTGTGTACATACCGCCGGTCTTTCAACCATAGCATTGATGATTGAGAATGTTATTGGTCTGGAAATCAGTCTTCCAAAGAAGACTGTTGACTGGATTATTCCTCAGCTTGAAATTATGGGTATAGAAAACCTTTCTCTTAAACGGAATTTGATTACCATCCTCACCGACAAGAGCGTGCGTGGCTGGAAACTTGAGATGGAAAGTGAGAAGCTGTTCTATTTTACCATCAACATACTTAACAAAATGAAAAAGCAATTACCTATGCCTTCCGGTAGATGTTCACTTCTGGTGGATAAGCTGTAGAAAGCCAACACAGGAAGAGTGCCATGAACTCCCTTGAGGCGGTAATTGAAATCGGGTCTACCGGTATACGCCTCATGGCGTGTCAGATAAACGATTCGGTTTCATGGACGGTAATTGATCATTCAGAAACATCGGTATCACTGGGTAATGATGTATTCACCAGTGGATATGTATCCCGTGATACTTTGATGCAGTGTCTGCTGATATTGAACCGCTTCAAGGAACAGCTTTCTACCTGGAATATCTCTCCTAATCACATTCATATCATTGCAACTTCGGCGTTGCGTGAAGCAAAGAACAGAGACACAATTGTAGACCGCATCTTTGTTAAAACAGGATTCCGGGTCAGAATCATTGACGGTATTGAAGAAAACCGTCTTATGTATCTTGCTGTACAAGATGCATTACATGACGAAGTAGCCCGTTTCCGGAACCGAGACTCCGTAATACTGGAAATCAGTGGTGGATCCACCGAAATCATGGTTCTGAACAAGGGGCGCATGGCTGCAGCTCATACACTTCGGCTGGGTACAGTCATCATTGAACAGAATTTACTTCATGGCAGTGGAACTACGGGCGATATGTACCGATTCCTTGAAGAATTCATCGGGAATACTGTTACCAATCTGGAGATGGAAAGCGATATTCAACATATCCAGACGTTTATCACCATGGGTGCAGAATCCCAGATAGTTGCCCGGGAAATCGGAGAATCTATTCATCCAGGGCTTTGGTCTATTCCTGTAAATTCATTCAATACCTTTGTTGATACTGTACTGTCCTATTCTGTTGAAGAATGTATGGCACGTTTTTCACTTGTGTACGCAGACGCCCGTTTTTTCTGCATCTGTCTGCTTGCCTACCGGCTTTTCCTTAACCTGACCAATGCAGGAGAATTGCTGGTAACCGATACTTCCATTCGGGAAGGATTGATACTGAGTCTGATTGCCGGACCCAATGCCAGCTTTCAGGAAGAATTCTACCGTCAGATTATTGCCTCCGCCCGTACTCTGGGGAAGAAATACCGTTATGATGAAGCTCACGCAGAATACGTCCGCAAAACAGCTTTGAAACTCTATGACTTTATGGAAGATGACCTTGGGCTGTCACAACACAGCAGACTCCTTCTGGAGATTGCTGCGATTCTTCATGATACCGGCTCGTACATACGTGCCTCTGATCATCATCTTCACAGTCAGTACATTATTGCGCATTCTGACATTTTCGGTCTGTCAAAAGACGATATGAATATTATTTCTCATGTTGCCCGGTATCATCGGGGACAAAATCCCTCTCGTCATGATGAAGACTTTCCCCTGCTTTCACGACCACTGCGCATAGAAATACTGAAGCTCAGCGCCTTACTTCGTATAGCAGATGCCCTTGACCGCAGTCATACACAAAAAATGGATGACTTCACCTGTCAGATACGTGACAACACCCTGATTCTCCGTATAGCAGGAACTCAGGATTGTAATCTGGAGAAACTTGCCTTGGCTGATAAAGGCGATGTTTTTGAATCAATTTTTGGATATAAACTGCTGCTGGTATAAAAACATGAGTTATCCTTTTTTTAACCGTGAGTTATCCTGGCTGGAATTCAATGCCAGAGTATTAAGTGAAGGCCTTAATCCTGATGTACCTCTGCTGGAACGTCTGAATTTTCTGCAGATAGTATCCAGTAATTTTGATGAATTCTTTATGGTCCGGGTTGCCAGTCTGAAACGGGCTGGTGATACCGCCACATTAGCTGAAATAAGCAGACGTGCTCATGAGCTGGCACTGATTCAATATACTGCTTTGAATCAGGATATTTTGCCCGGTCTTGCAAAACAGGGAATTACGTATATACCGTATTCGCACTACTCGAAGTCTCAGGAACAGTACCTGAATACCCTGTTTACGCAGGAACTGTTTCCCGTCCTGACCCCATTACGTGTTGAAAAAGAACAGCCATTACCAACACTGTCCAATAGACGGCTTCATGTTGCCTATTCGCTGGAAGCTATGGTTCCCCAGGACACTACCGAAACAGCAACTCCCGTGAGTGTACTTCAGATTCCTCCCAGTATTCCACGTATTATCTGGTTACCCGGAGAAGGAGATTCCAGACCATTTACGCTTATTGATGACGTTCTGACATTATGTGGAACTGCCCTGTACCCTGGATATACTGTACGCGGTTGCCTTTTTTTCAGGGTGACCTGTGATGCTGATATTTCTGTTGATGAAGATTCTCATGGAAGCTTTATTGATGCTATGGAATCGGTTTTGACAGAACGACAGTTTGCCCGGCCCATACGCCTGGAGATATCCTGCAGAAAAAATGACCAGTGTGAATATAACCTGAGCTGCTTACTGCAGAATCGCCTTGGGCTTCCTGATGATGACGTGTATATACTCAACGGAATTCCCGATTTGGCTTCGCTGGGTGATTTACCGAAAATTGAGGGATTTGATCATCTGAAATATCCTAAATGGCGTCATTTCTGGCCTGTTACTTTGGATCAGGGAGAACCGTTCTGGGAGTCGCTGACAGAAGGAGACTTATTGCTCTGCCCTCCCTATCATAGTAAAGAGCCTCTTATACAGTTTCTGAACAATGCTGCAGATGATTCTGCTGTTCTTGCCATCAAAATGACTCTATACCGTACCAGTGGTGATTCTCCCATTGTGCATGCTTTGGAACGTGCTGCCCGCAATGGCAAACAGGTTACTGTCTTCATTGAATTAAAGGCTCGCTTCGATGAAAAGCGTAACATATCCTGGGTTTCACGACTTGAGCAAGCTGGAGCTATCGTTCTGTTCGGTCTGAAAAACCTGAAAGTACATGCAAAGGTTCTGCTGGTTGTACGTCGCGAAGAAACCGGTATCCGACGGTATCTGCATCTGAGTACCGGTAACTACAATGAAAAAACCGCAGCTCTGTACAGTGATGTTGATTTATTTACAACTAATTTTGAAATGTGTACCGATGCTACCCTCTTTTTCAATATGATTTCAGGGTACTCTGCTATTCAGACGATGAGTCGGCTTTCAATGGCTCCAGTAACCCTGAAAAAGAAGCTTATCCAGCTTATTGAACGTGAAGCAGCCTGCAGTACTCCAGAATCGCCGGGTCTGATAATGGCAAAAATGAATAACCTGTGTCATCCGGAAATAATTGAAGCTCTGTATCGTGCCAGTCAGCAGCATGTACATATCATGCTGAATGTGCGTGGCATATGCCAGCTTGTACCGGGAGTACCCGGGATAAGTGACAATATCCAGGTTACCAGCATTGTAGACCGATATCTTGAACATGCACGGATTTTCTACTTTCAGAATGCTGGAGTTGATGAGGTATATCTTTCAAGTGCAGACTGGATGCCACGAAATCTGGACAGACGGGTTGAACTTCTTTTTCCGGTACTCGATAAGGAAAATGCTGCTCAATTAAAAAAACAGCTGCAGTTATACATGCAGGATACTGTCAAAGCCCACCTTCTGATGAGTGACGGCAGTTGGGTTAAGAAAACACCTGATGAAGGAGAAAAAGGTATCCGAAGCCAGGAAGAACTGCATACTGCATATAAAAAAGCTGCCAGAC
>JAZLJW010000201.1:0-9511 GCA_045597345.1 Treponemataceae bacterium | reverse complement strand
CGCTGTACCAAACCGATCAAAACCTGGTACAGCGTCAGGTAGCCTTAAAGACCACACGTCAGCAAGGCTACCATAAAAAAAGTATTGTTGCTATCTGCAATCGTACGGTGCAGATGGCAGCAAAAAACGACTGTAACTACTTCAGGTGACAATTCACCTGCAATTGTTACAGGAGATAATTCGAATATAACTATCAATTTTGGAAATTGTAACTGTGGCAATGGTAACTAAAAAAGTTATTTGATGCTTAGGGGGTAACAATGGAATTACACAGAAAAAAAATATTCTTGCCATTACTATTTTTTGTTTTTCTATCTTGTTATCCCCAAAAAGAACAGTTTTGTATTCAACCTGTTTGGATAAAGGATGATTTGCCTCAGAGTACTGTTGATTCTGCTTATATGTCTTTCTTTCTGAATGAGCCTTCCTACCTTGGTGAGCCTATCGTAAAAATTGTTATAGATGATACACCCTATTTCTTCTTATTAGATTCTGGATCAAATTGTAATCTTTTCAATTCGGAGGAACTACTTGAGGGCTTTATCGGATTGTTTGACGAAAGGGATACACCCAAGATCCGATATAATTCAGTGGTTGGAAGTTCTGTTTTGAACGTTGATGGAGTTCTTGGAATGCCTTTCTTGAGAATGGGTCATAAAAACGTAGTATTTAACTATAGAAAACAGACTGTATCTTTTGACCAACCACCTATATCTAAAAATGAATTGATTCCTGTATCTTTATGGACAGGCCTTTGGTTTGTCGAATTTACCGCAGATGACATTACTGAATATGGTTTACTTGATACTGGTGGTTCCAATCTTGTACTTCGTACAGATTTCGGTAAGACCTCTCCCTATTCTTCTGTTGCAGAAATTAAGTCATATCTGTTTTCTGATGAAGACGTTGTTCAGAAACATTATGAGGACGTATATGTGAAGCAATTTACTTTTGGCGGAGAGACACGAAAAAAAATGCAGTATTTACCAGCAGATTCTGATCAGATTGTGGCTTTACCGGTAGCCCGAAGGTTTTTGCAGATATTTAATAATTTGGGAGCCACTGTCTTCAAGGACCACGTTATCCAGTTTGACTTTGAAAACAATGTATTCCGGATCAAATAATCAAAAAAGGACATGTAAAAAATGCGTTATATACAACAGCTTGATGAAACAGACTGCGGGGCGGCTTGCCTTGCCATGGTGGCTTCTCACTATGGCAGGCAGCTGAGTATTGCAGAGGTACGGAATGTGGCTGGAACTGACACTATCGGAACAAATATCCGTGGCATGGTTCTGGCTTCCCGTAGGTACGGGCTTACTGCAACGCCAGTAAAAGGTGATAAAACCGCTATCACGACTCAACTGCAGACACCGTTTATCGTCCACATGCATATAACACGTGACGGCTCTGAAGTAGACCATTTTGTTGTGGTTCACAAAATTACCCGGAGGAAAATTGAAATCTGGGATCCCTCACCGCTGCACAGAAAACAGCGTATTTCGTACGACCAGTTTTTTGAATGGTGGACCGGATATGCCATCTTTTTTGCTCCGGATGATACCTTTACCGGAACAGAAAAAAAGCAGAACCTGCTCTTAAAATTCCTTCCGGTTTTTGTTCCCCATACCAGAATACTTGTCTACTCCTTTATTGCATCCATCTTATTGCTTTTATTTGGAATCATTACCTCTTTCTACTATAAATACATCTTTGATGAAGTCATTTATACCAAATCTGCATTCTCGCTTCATACGCTGTCGTTTGGCATGCTCCTGATTACCATTGTGCAGCTGCTGATGGAAACATTCCGGTCAGTATTGCTGTCACATTTTTCTTTCAAGACTGACTTACAGCTGAATTTTTCATATCTTTCGCATATTTTCAAGCTTCCACTTTCTTTCTTTGAAAGCCGGAAGTCCGGTGAAATCCTCAGCCGCCTCGGCGACCTGAATAAAATCAAACAGACCCTATCGTCTGCGGCCCTGAGCGGTGTCATGGATATCATCATGATTCTGGTTTCCGGGCCGGTTCTTTTTTCCATCAATACTACGCTTTTTGGTATATCTCTGGGGACCGTACTGCTTGCAGCCCTCATCAGCGTCGCCTTTGCCAGAATATACCGCAGTTATTACAGCAAGGTCATGAGCCAGGATGCAGAAGTGCAGTCGTATCTCTATGAAAGCCTGAATGGTGTGGCTACGGTAAAAGCCCTTAATGCAGAAGATATTGTTAACCGCGAATATGAAAAAAAGAAAATGACTGCTGTTGAAACGGGCTGGACGTTGAACCGTTTTGGCATTTCTCAGGGATTCATCAGCGGACTGGTAAACGGCATCAGCAGCATTCTTATCTACTGGATAGGTTGTTATTCAATTATTAAAGGTTCCATGAGTTTTGGTACCCTTATTACTTTTAACGCTTTGCTGGGATATTTTACCGGCCCTCTTTTCCGCCTGATAAACATTCAGAACTCTGTGCAGGAAGCTCTGGTAGCGGCAGAACGGGTAGGTGAAATTCTGGAACTTGACCGGGAAAAGGATGATACACGGAAATACCTTATGCCGGCTGTTATCCGGGGTGAGATTTCTTTTGATGACGTAACCTTTGCCTATGGTTCCCGGCGACCAATTTACGAGCATCTTACACTGCATATTCCGGCTTCCAGCTGGACGGCCTTTGTGGGTCCCAGTGGTTGCGGTAAGTCCACGTTTGTAAAACTGATCCTGAAATTTTATGAAGCCCAAGAAGGCAAAATATTTCTTGACGGTCACGATATCCGCGACCTTGATGCCACGTATCTCCGTTCAAGAATCGGCTATGTTCCCCAGGATATTTTTCTTTTCAGCGGAACGGTTACAGAAAACATCAGCCTGCATAAACCTGATGCCACATTGGAAGAAGTTATGGAGGCTGCAAAAAAGGCTGGTGCAGACTCCTTTATCCAAAAGCTGCCGAACCGGTATGACACTGTCCTTGGTGAGCATGGTGGCGGTTTAAGTGGTGGCGAAAAACAACGGCTGGCTTTAGCAAGAGCGCTCTTAGGGAATCCGTCTTTCATCATTCTTGATGAAGCTACCAGTGCCCTTGATACCGTAAGCGAGATGGAAATTCACCGGGTTATCAAGCAACTGAAAGCAGAGAACATTTCCGTAATTCTGATTGCTCACCGGCTTACTACGGTTATGAACTGTGACCGGATTTTTGTGATGAAAGATGGTGCATTGGTGGAATCTGGTTCACATTCGGAACTGCTTGCTCAAGAAGGCTTGTATAAGGAAATGTGGCAGGAGGTAACTGCATGATGTATCTGCGTACATTTGACGACATGCAGAAATCGCTGCCGTTTTTTCTGTTGAAGCCAGCAAGAAGCATTTACAGGTTTTTGACCGGTCTTTGCGGCTTTGTAGTGGCTGCCGTTATTTTCATGTACTTTTTCAAGGTTGATGAAACGGTTCCTGCCCAGGTGGTACTGAGACCTGCTACCCCGGTTTCTTCAGTACGCAGCATGGCTGGTGGCCAGGTTGTGTATATCGGTTATGAGGATGGGCAGATTGTTGAACAGAACGCACTGCTGTTTCAGGTGGATACTGCTTCTGTAGAAAAAGAACTTTCTGCCTTGCATAATCAGCTGGATTCAACTGCTGCTGAACTTAGGGAATATGAACAGCTTCTATTGGCTATGGATACGGAAGCTTCAGACATCACTGCAAAGCTGGCATCTGCGTATCTTTTTGAAAAAGAAAACTATGAGATTTCGATAAAAGAGCTGGCAGCAAAGATTACCCGGGAAAAGAATAAGCCTGAGAGCATGCGGATTCAAAAGCAGATTGATGAACTTGAAACGCAAAGTTCTCAGCTTTTATATGAATACAAGACCTGGCTGAATAAAGAAGCTGCTTCTGCCCTGCGCCAGAAAGAATCTCTGGCTGCAACAGTAAAGCAGCTGGAAAGTTCCATTGCTGACCGGGAACGTCAGGAACAGAATGCAGTTGGCTATGCACCAATCAGCGGAAAAGTGCTTGTGGTTAAGAAAATGAATACAGGCGATTATCTTTTGAGTGGAGAAGAAGTTATCCGTATTGTGCCTCAGAAGGATGAATCACTGAAGGCAGACTTGTATGTAGCCGGTTCTGTTATTCCGACAGTGTCATTTGGGAACCGTGTAGAAATGAAGTTTCCCGGGTTGCCACCATCACGGTTTGGTCAGGTATCAAGTACGGTGTCCCTGATACCTGCAGATGCCGTCCTTGATGAACGAAACTATCCTGTTTTTATTGTGCAGGCAGATATACAGCATCCGGTTCTGCATGATAAACATGGCTTTGAGGCGAATCTTATTCCCGGTATGTCCGGAGAGGCCCGTATTATTACAAATACCTGCACCATTATGGAACTGTTCCTCAGAAAACTGGATTTTATTTTTTGATGGTTTTGAAAACGATGAATAAAACAAAAAAGAGTATTGCATATTGTCTGGGGTGTTTTTTCTTTGTCTGGAGTCTGGTGGCCGAAGAAACCGGTCTTGAAGCAGCCTGGAAGCAGACGTTAGCCCATAACACTTCGATTATTCAGGAACAGATAGCTGCAGAATCTGCTGAAGTCAGATCTGCCGGTCTGGAAGGCGCGTATGCACCCGGTATTTCTGCCGGTTATAAGAGAAATTCTTTTTCGAATAATCAGATTGAAGCAGGTGTTACGCAACCGCTACCTGGAGGAATGTCTCTGTCAGTAGCCGGTAGCGCCAGTATTACCCCCAAATCTGACCCTTCTCTGGAAATAACAGCTTTGGTACGGCAGAGTCTGGCTCCATTCTGGCTGCATTCTGATGCAGGTAATCCTGTCCGTAACAGTTACCGTATCGCCAGTGAGCTGCAACAGGCACAGTTGAATATTGTTCAAAAAGAAGTGTTGATGGAAGTAACGCAGCAGTATGTTAAGGCGTTAATCAGTTTGAACGAGCTGGAACAGTATGATAATTCCCTTTCTGTATTACGGGCGAAACGGGATGCTCTGCAGACTATGTATGTGATGGGGAGTAATTCCTATACAGAAGTACTGGCTTTGCAGAACCAGATATTTACAGTGGAACGGGAACGGAATGCAGCCTGTCAGGTCTATGTCCAGTATGTGACAGCTCTTGAAAAACTGGTGGGGAGCTCCTGTGTTCTGACTGCAGAACTACCAGAAATCCCGGTGTTACAGAATACCTTTTCTTTTTCAAATGACTTTACGCAGGATGCTTTGCTATTGTCCTGCAGTGAAATTATCAATCAGCAGGTACAGGTAAAAGAGTCAACTGCTCCCGTAATCGAATTTTCATATACCCGGGCAGCGTCCGCCTGGCAGTTTGGAGTAGCACTTGATATCAGCAACTGGCTTAAGGAAAACACTGGGAAAACAGGGCTGCAGCTTCAGAATAAACGTAGGGGGGCAGAACAGGCTTTGGAAAACCATATAAGGGAAAAGCAGATAAGCAGGTATCAAAATGAGTCTGCGCGTGAACTGTATCAGGATCAGTATGACATGCTCATGCCTTTGATGGCAGAAGCTGATCTGCAGTTGGATGATACACGGCAGCTGTATCTGTCCGGTGACATCTCTGAACTTGATTATATGACACTGCTGTCTGAAGTTCAGAATTTAAAACTTACGGCAGAAAACACCCGGTTACTGATCTGGCTATATACGTTTTATCTTGCCGGAGGCTGAGGTAAACAGTTTTTTACTACAGATACAGAGCGATTATTCGGATTGCCTTTAGAATCCACATAAAAGCGGTTGCTGCACAGAGAAATGGAATGAAGGGCAGCGGGTGTTCTTCTTTCTGGAACAGAAAGTGGATAAGACCTCCAATGCAGGCAAGAAAGGCGCCGGAAAGCCACCATATGGCACCAATCAAGGCTCCTCCGATGGCAGCCCACAGTACGTCTGCAAAACCAAGCTGTTTTCTGGTAAGTATCCGGACAACTTCAAAAAGCATGAATGCTATGAATGCTCCCCGTGCTGGTTCCCAGAATTTCTGCTGGAAAAATGAACTGCTTGCTATGTCGAAGTAAATGACTGTCAGGGCTGCAGTGTGGAACAACAATACCAGAACAAGACAGAGAATGGAAAGATTCCGTGGGATAGTCTGAGTCTTGATGTCTTCAATGGAAGCCCGTATGCCGTACAGAGCAAATGTTGTAAAGGAAAGAATCTCAAGGATAACGTAAATTACAACAGTCACAGTGACATTGCCAAAGATACCATGAGTGGCATGGTCAGGATGGAAAACAGCGTGGTAATTGAAACTAATGCTGTAGCCAACTGAGTGTCACGCTTGAACATTACAGAGAACATTACGGTGTTTGCGGCAGCTGGTGCGCTGGAAGCAATGGTAACAACATACAGTACGTTTCCGGTTAAGCCAAAGATAAAACGCAGGATGAGCAGGGTAATGAGCGGAGAAATTACCAACCGCATGCACATGGCATATAAGAAACCTTTATCTTTCAGGATGGAAAGGCTGGCCCCGTTTGCAAGGTAGAATCCGATGACAACCATGGGCAGCGGGGTATTAAGGGCTGCCAGACTGGAAACAGGGGATGCAACTATGTCAGGTAATGTGGCTGGTGAAAGGAACAGTATAAGTCCGCCGAATACTGCAAGGATTCCCGGGTTCAGAAGAATTTTCTTTATGTTGAAAGGAACTGCTTCGCCGGCCATCTGGAAGTATCCGTAGGTCCAGGCAAACAGATTGAATGTTGCTATATAGGCAGCACCGTAAAAAACGCCGTCAGGACCAATCAAAGCCTGCTGCAGCGGTAGAGCCATAAAACCGCAGTTAGAAAAAACAATTTCAAAACGGATGACACGCCGGCGAGCTTCATCGGGATCATGGACTGTCAGGTGGGCAATGGCAATGTTCATGCAGTGGATGCCGATGCCACATAGAAAGGTAATCCCCAGTCCTTGGAGCATGCTTGAGTCGAAGGGACGGTTGAATGATTCAACAATGACACAGGGGGTTACTACATAGAGGCAGAATTTTGATATGGATTCAATGGCTGTTTCAGAAAAAATTTTTTTCCTGGTACAGAGAAAGCCAACACCAATCATGATGAACAAAATCAACACTTGCCGTCCAACGGCCAAAAAACTCAGAAGCATGGATTAAATTATACTGAATTCCCTTAAGTTTGTGTACAGTCCCGACTATTTCATCATATCTTCCAGTTCGCGGGCTGCTGATGCGGTTCGGGTGCTGGTATCTTTCAGATTGATAACATAGTCAGCTAATGCTTTTGATGCCATGGCTATGGACTGGGAAGCATCGTCTACACGATGTGCTGCTGCAGTCAATTCATCCATGTTGTTTTTTACCTGACTGCTGTAGGTAGCCTGCTCTGTTGCAGCATTTCTCATACGGTCTGCCATTTCAGAAAGCGAAGCAGCTTCCTGCTCAATATGTTTTCCTTCAATCTGCTGCCGCTTCATTTCATCAGCAGCTGCCTGTACATGTTCTGCTGTTGCACCTGCTTCATTACGAATCTGCTCAAGCGAATTTTTTACCCCGGTACACATGATGACACTCTGTTCGATGACGTCTGTAATCTGTCGGATATTCTCACCGATTTTTGCAGCCTGGGCACTGGATTGTGCTGCAAGGCTCTTGATTTCATTGGCTACAACAGCAAAACCTGCTCCGGCACTGCCAGCGTGCGCTGCCTCAATCGATGCATTCATGGCAAGCAGGTTGGTACGTTCGGAAAAGTCATCCAATACTTGTACTACTTTAAGAATTTCACCGGATTTGATGCGCATACCTTCCATTGACTGCGACAGTTTCTCAATGCCTGCCTGATTTTCTGCAGTCAACCCATCCAGCGTTTTTGCAAAGCCTGCTGCCCCGGAAATTCCTTCTCCTACAGATTCAAAACCACGGATCAGTTTTGCAGTTCCTTCTGCTGTATTGGCAATGTAGGATGTTCCCTGTTCCAGTTCATCCCTGTTTTTCTGAATGGCAGCTATGAGTTTTGAAAAGGCGTCTGCAGCATTGGAAAGACTTGATTCCTGCTGGTCTACAGCACTGGCAATACCTTTTGATCCGGAAACTGATGTATTGGAAGCTTCTGTTACTTCATCTACTGCTTCGTTCAATTCACCGGCAATATTCATGACATCAGAGGAAAGCTGCCGGGCGTGATTGAACAGGCTTTCAAGTTTTTTGTTCTGCGCAGTGCTCTGTTCTGCAAGGGCTGAAACTTCTTTCTGCATAACGGCCTGCTTAAGGGCAATGGATGCAAATACTGAAATATCCAGGGTAAAGAATGCGTATCCCTGAAGCCATGCAAAGGGAACTTTACCTGCAACCTGGCAGAATACGTCATACAGTGCAAAACAGATGCCTAAAAGGAATCCGCCCAGAATAATAGAAGCTTCAGTCTTTCTGGTGGCTAAAACCTTTATGGATGTTACAACGCCATAGACGATAACGAACATGATGTATGCAAGGCTTACGGTGAACAGTGTTTCGGTAAGGGCAAAGTTACCGGATGTTGCAAGATACAGAAGTCCGAACAGAGCAGACATGGAAAATTTGACAATAAGTGTCGATTTCCGTACCCGGCCTTTCATAAAGATGGACATGAAAATCCACAGGTATCCCAGACTGACCGGCAGCATCCATCGGGCAAAAAGTCGTTGAAACATGAATGGGAATGGCTGTGTGTTGCCTCCCATATCCCAGAAATAAAAAGAAACGGTGAATGCAGAAAGAGCAAAGGTCATAAGGTGAGTATTGGCGTGGTTCATCAGATACTGGATGAGACAGTAGGCACCAATAAAGAGACAAAGTGCTGCAATGACAACATACATTTCGCAGCCTACCAGATTGCGCCAGTAGTTGGTTTGCCGTGATTTTGCTGCATCCTGCAGCGAAAGAGTTTCAGTGAATTTACAGATGGTTACCGGTGTCCACACGCGAAGGGCAATGGTGATGCTGCCGTCAGAGGTCAGGTTTTCTGGAACCAGAATTGAAAGGGAACGCAGGCTGCGGACGGTTTTTCCAGGAATACCATAAGACCCAAGGTAAACGCCGTCTGTATATACTTCGTAGGCGGCATAGGCGTGTCCCACGTTCAGGTACAGGGGGGTATTCTTGAACTCTGCAGGTACGGAAACTTTTGTACGCAGCCACAGGTAACTGTTTTTTTGTGTAGGGATGGTGCCGGGAACAGCAGTTTCTGCCCAGGATGCATCATTAAATGAGGCTGATTTCCAGCTGGAGTCGTCGCCGATGGAATATTTCCATGCTGATGTTACAGGAATGTCTGTGTTGGCTGCAAGGGCTGCAGTAGTCAGGCAAAGGGCTAGAATAATGGTGATAATACATCTCATAATGACATATTGTAAGGCTGAAATCTGATAAAAACTAACAATAATCAATACAAAATCGCATTATTACGCTATTATTTGGCCTATGAATCTTCTTTCTGTAAAGAATTTGAGCAAAATGGGCCGCGAAGCC
>JAZLJW010000200.1:0-3071 GCA_045597345.1 Treponemataceae bacterium | reverse complement strand
TGTTTCCGGCAGAAATCTTCACCGGATAATGCAAAGAAACGGCAGTTTGTGCTCGAAGAACTGTTTGCACTGATATTATTTCGTGCTGTTTCCACAGCATGGGAATTGTGTTCTACCAGTACAGTCTGGGAAAAATACGGTGCAAAGAAAGTACTGAACGTGCCGACTCCGCAATACATGTCAAGTAAAGCTCCGGTTTTGCTGCTGTATGTATCAATGGTGTTTTGTATCAGATGAATTGTTTTTTCAAGCATGGGAATATTACTTTGAAAAAATCCCCGGACATCAAATTGCAGCTTTTTTCCGGCAACTGGTACCGTAATAAGCTGATCAAGCTGTTTGCACCTGCTGTCCTCTACAGCTATAGTTTCTTCAAACACATGAACACGTCCTTTCATGTGCTGTAAAGTACCTGACTGTAATACAGTATTAACAGCATCACTTGCTACCGGACAGTGAAAAATAGGGATTATTTCTGATGAGTTGTTTTTCTTGAGACCGCCATCATGAAACTGAAACCGGCTTCTGTATCCCCAGGGAGAATCAGAAACAACGGCTGCATTGGTAATGCACTCAAGAATCGCCTTATTTTCTGGATTTTCGCAGAAAGAACGACCTAAACTCCGGAAAAAACTGTCTTTCAACATGGATAGACGCAACTCTTGCTGATAGTCTGTGTCAGCGATTTGCAGATTACAGCCGCCACATTCACCGAAATGCGGGCATAGAGGCTGAACGCGATGCGTTGAGGGGGCAAGCAGGGAAATTACTTCTGCGCGGCAGAAATCCTTTCGCTGCTGGGTTATTGCTATTTCTGCCTTTTCACCTGGAAGCAGACCTGATATAAAAACAGTTTTACCATCAATATGGCCAATACAATCACCACCAAAAACCATTTTTTCTGCTATAATATCCATACTGACTTTTTATATCAGATTTTCCCGGAGGATTCTATACACATGAGTGAAATCAAGAAAGAAACAGTATCTGTAACCATGTCAGATGGAAAAGCAGTTGCATTACATACCTGGATACCGGAAGGTGAGGTAAAGGCTGTGGTTCAGTTAAGTCATGGAATGGCTGAATATGCTTTACGGTATGACCGGTTAGGCACTCTTCTGGCAGAAAATGGCATTGCTTTTATGGCACATGATCATCGTGGTCATGGTGAAACTGCCGGAGCAATTGAAAATCTCGGTTACCTTGCTGATAAAAAAGGCTTTTTCCGCGTTGCAGATGATGTTCATGAATTGCTTCAGAAATGGCGGAAGGAATATCCTGGAAAGAAGGTATTCCTTTTTGGTCATTCGTTTGGTTCTTTTGTTTCCCAGTGTGTCATCGAAAAGTGGGGAAGTGAAATTGATGGTGTAATCCTTTGCGGTTCAGCAGGACCTAATCTTGCACTGACTCGTGTTGGTCACTGCTGTGCAGGCATTGTATGTTTCTTCAGAGGCAAAAAACGTAAGGGTTCCTTCCTTGATGGAGTAGCATTCGGATCATATAACAAAATGATAGAAAATCCCGCTACAAAAGTAGACTGGCTTACCCGTGACCCTGAAGAAGTTAAAAAATACCAGGACAGCCCCTATTGCGGATTTGTATGCACCAATGAGTTCTATCGTGACTTTATGGCAGGCTTCAACTGGATTCATACAAAAGCTCATATGAAAATGATTCCACAGAGTCTTCCTGTGTTTATTATTGCAGGAGATGCTGACCCTGTTGGTGGATATGGTAAGCTGGTAAAAGACCTGCATGAAATCTACAAGGCCAATGGCATACAGGACCTGAGTATGAAACTGTATCCTGGTGCACGGCATGAAATTCTGAACGAAACAAACCGTACAGAAGTAGAAACAGACGTACTTAATTGGTTTAAAGCTCATATCTGATGAAGACGGCGGTTTTTGCGGGTTCTTTTGACCCGCCAACTTATGGACATCTTAATATTATTCAACGTGGTGCTGGTCTTTTTGATACGTTAATAGTACTGATAGCTGTTAACGGCAGTAAAAAGTATCTGTTTTCTGAACAGGAACGTCTGGAAATGATGAAAACGCTTCTGAAAGACATACCCAACGTTACCGTTGATTCCTGCAGTAAGCTCGTTGTTGATTACGCCCGTGAACATGATGCAAAAGTACTTCTTCGTGGAGTGCGGAATTTTTCAGATTTCAGTTACGAATTTGATCTTTCTTTACTGAATAAGGGGCTGGCAGCAGATATTGAAACAGTATTTCTACCTACCGACCCAGAGTACTTTGTTATGCGTTCAAGTTCCATAAAAGAAATGGCAGCATTTGGAGGAGATATATCTAAAATGGTTCCTCCTTTGGTGCAGAATGCACTATTTGAAAAACTGGGCCCCCGGTAACAGATGCAGTATTCGCTTCTCATGTGTCATCAGACATTTTTACAGAATTTGTCATTTTTATCTTGACAAAATCTTGTAAAATGTTATGCTAATTGACACTTGGATAGTAACTGTGATATGTTTTACCGGTTATTATAACAAATTATATTGCGAGGTTAATATATGGCAGTACCTAGATCGAAAACTTCACACGCACGCACAAAGAGAAGACAGACCATTAATATGAAATTAAAGGCTCCTACTCTGGTTGCATGTTCTAACTGTGGAAACCTGGCTATGAGCCACCACGTATGCCCAAAATGTGGTTTTTACCGTGGACGTCAGGTAATTACCCCAGAAAACAACTAATTTAGGGTTCATCACTTATAGGAGAATACTATGGACGAATTGTTCGAAAAAATGCAGAAGCTTATTGCTGATAAACTTGATGTTGATCCAGCAAAAATTACACTTGATGCTTCTTTCCGCCAGGACTTAGGCGCAGACAGTCTTGATACTTACGAACTGGTTTATGCAATTGAAGAAGAATTAGGCGTATCTGTTCCAGATGATAAAGCTAGCGAATTTGAGACTGTTCGTGATGCATACGATTTCATCAAATCTCAGCAGAAATAATTACCTGCTGTACATGCATTTCTCTTAAAAAAAAGAGCTTTTAACAGGTATACTGGTTAAAAGCTCGTTTTTTATTCGGCCC
>JAZLJW010000199.1:0-2579 GCA_045597345.1 Treponemataceae bacterium | reverse complement strand
CTACAGTTGTTGCAACGTGGCTTACATCCTTGCCAAAGAGTTTAAGGATACGTTTAGCCTGAACGTCCAGAGCTTCCATTGAGCGGAGAAGTGGTGTTTTTTTATCGAGAGCTTCACCTGTGTAAGAACAGAAAGCTGTTGGAATACAGAGTGTGTGTTCCTTGATGAATGGGTAAGATGTTGGATCCCATACAGTGTAACCGCGTGCTTCGAATGTTGCACGGTGTCCGCCGCTTGGGAAAGAAGAAGCATCAGGTTCACCCTTTACAAGTTCTTTACCAGAGAAAGACATGATTACAGTTCCGTCATCCTGTGGGTTGATGAATGAGTCATGCTTTTCAGCAGTAATACCAGTAAGTGGCTGGAACCAGTGTGTGTAGTGTGTAGCGCCATTTTCAATAGCCCATTCTTTCATTGCGTGAGCTACTACGTTAGCTACATCAAGCTGAAGTGGTGCACCATCATCAAGAGTCTTTTTAAGAGCCTTGAAAGTTTCTTTTGGAAGACGGTCTTTCATTGTCTTCTGGTTAAATACCATGCTTCCGAATAATTCAGGTACGTTTGTCATTTATTGCCTCCGTTTCCCATAAAGGAAAAAGAAAAAGGCGTCGCAGTATCATGTGCCAGGAAGGAGACTCCCATTCAATAACTGCGACGCCTTTGTCTATTAATAAAAATAAAAAAGGTCGAAGAAACACCGTTTCTTCGACCTCATTGTCGTTTGATGGTTTTTTATAACATTTAAACAAAAATATGTCAATAATGCACGATGTTTTTATTCATTTTTTTTCACTTTTTTTGCATTTTATGCAGTTACCTTTTTAAAGGCAGTCATTACTGCATCTTCCTGACTCTGACCTTCGTTTTCTGCCAGTTCAATTTCTTTCATCATTCTGTAATAGTCATTTGGAATGATTTTCTTGAACTTAGGAATCCAGTTTTCAAAGTCATCAAGAATCATTTTTGCCCGTTTAGAACCAGTTTCCGAAGCATGCTGCTGTAAAAGATCCTTAAGATTTTCTGCATCAGTTGTACCACGGCATACTGTTTCTTCAGCATCAAGGTCATACATTGTTACAAGTTCTTTGTTCAGTCTCTTGTAAAGATCATGATGCTCATCAAGAACGTAAGCTACACCACCGCTCATACCGGCACAAAGGTTCTTTCCTGTACGGCCAAGAATTACGGCAGTTCCGCCAGTCATGTATTCAAGACCATGGTCACCACAACCTTCAGCTACAACTGTAGCCCCGGAATTGCGTACACAGAAGCGTTCACCAGCAACGCCATTAACAAAGCCCTTACCGCTGGTAGCACCAAAGAATGCAACGTTACCGACAATGATATTCTTTTCTGCATGACCTTCAAAGTCTTCACTTGGCTGAACAACAATTTTTCCGCCGCTTAAGCCCTTACCAACAGCGTCGTTTGCATCACCGGCAAGACGAAGTGTAAGTCCCTTTGGAATAAATGCACCAAAACTCTGACCTGCACCACCTGTAAAGTGAACAGTGTATTTATCTTCCGGAAGAGTACTTCCAAATTTTTCCTGAATGACAGATCCAAGGATTGTACCTGTTGTACGGTCAGTACACTGAAGGTCATATTTAAGGGTAGAAAGGCGGCTGTTGTCCATTACAGGCAGCAGACGGAGTACGTCCATGCTAAAGTCCAGCATTTCCTTTTCATCCTTTTCACGACCCTTTTCAAAGTGTGTTTTCCATGTATCGTCTGTGCGGGCAAGCATGCGGCTTACGTCAATTAAACCTGCACGGCCAAAGCCCTGTTTTTCCTTAAGCTTAATAAGGTCAGTACGGCCAACAAGTTCATCAATAGTTTTAACACCAAGCTTAGCCATAATTTCACGAACTTCCTGTGCAACGTAGCGCATGAAGTTTTCTACATATTCAGGCTTTCCAGGGAACTTTTCTCTAAGCTGCTGGTTCTGAGTTGCAACACCAAATGGACATGTATCAAGATTACATACACGAAGCATTTTACAGCCCATAACAATAAGTGGAGCTGTAGCAAAGCCGTATTCCTGAGCACCAAGAATAGCAGCAATGGCAACATCACGACCGTCCATAAGCTTACCGTCTGTTTCAAGACGAACAAGACCGCGGAGCCCGTTCTGAATAAGTGTCTGATGAGTTTCAGCCAGACCCATTTCCCAAGGCAGGCCGGCATGGTGAATAGAGCTGATTGGAGCTGCCCCTGTACCACCGTCGTGTCCTGAAATAAGAATTACCTGAGCACCAGCTTTTGCAACGCCGGCAGCAACAGTACCAACACCAGCTTCAGAAACCAGCTTAACGGAAATGTCAGCCTTGCGGTTAGCATTCTTTAAGTCGTAAATAAGCTGAGCCAGATCTTCAATTGAGTAAATATCGTGATGTGGTGGAGGCGAAATTAAAGATACACCTGGAGTAGCATAGCGTGTTGCAGCAATCCAAGGATATACTTTCTTACCCGGCAGGTGACCACCTTCACCAGGCTTAGCACCCTGAGCACACTTAATCTGAATTTCTTTTGCACTGAGAAGGTATTCTTCTGTTACGCCAAAGCGTCCCGAAGCAACC
>JAZLJW010000198.1:0-1929 GCA_045597345.1 Treponemataceae bacterium | reverse complement strand
TTGTTACAAGCAAAGATAATCTGAAGGAGTTTTTGAAGCTCTGTGGCTCCCAAATGCAGGATTTTCACAAAATCGCACTTCTTGGAGCCGGCCGTATCGGTACCATCATTGCTGAGCAACTTCTTGAACACCGGCATAAGTCTTCTATCCGTCGTGTTTTTGGTCTTCCTCAACGTCTTACAGATGATTTTTACATTATCGACCCTGATGAAAAGCTGACTGATGCAGCTTCAGCCCGATTTCCTCAGGCAAATGTATTTTTGGCTGATATCACTGATGAAGGCTTTATTGAAGAAGAAGGTATACAGAAATGTGATCTGGTTATTGCAGCTACCCATAACCATGATCAGAATATTGTAACATCAGCTTATTTGAAAAATCTTGGCGTTGGAAAAACAGTCTGTCTTGTTTCCAGTGCTGGTTATGCCGGTATTGCCCGTAATATTGGCATTGATGTTGCTGTTCCCATTAGAGATGCTGTTGTAGACAGCATAATGAGCCATTTGCGTGGTACGAGTGTCCAGGAAATTCATACTGTCAGCGAAGGTGAACTGGAAATTATGGAAGTAACATTGCCAGAATCTACCCCAGTTGCACGAAAACAGCTGAAAGACATCGCCGAGGCAGGAACTTACCTTATCCTGATGATAAAAAAAGAAGGTACCAATGCGTATTCTTTGCCCAGCGGCGGGTCGGAATTATGTGCCGGTGATTCTTTAGTCATTATTGTTGATACAAACCATACAATGCATGTAATGGATAAACTGGGCATTTCTGAAAAACAAGCCATTCCTGATAAAGAGGGAGCTTCTAAGTGAATAGTACTTTGTCTGTACTTCGCATGAATCTGATGCTGCTGGCAGTTGTTACCATCACCATGGTTTTCCCGGGTATTACTGCCATATGCTACGGCGAAACTTCATGTATCAGTGCCTTCATGATTCCCGCAGGAATTGGTCTGCTTACCGGTATCATCACGGTATGGCATGGCCGGAAACGGAAATTTCAGATTTCTCCCCGAGGTGGTTTTGCAGCTGTAGCTCTTTGCTGGGGAACATCTAGTATTGCGGGTGCAATTCCTTTATATGCAAGTGGATTTTTTCCCACTTTTTCCGATGCGTTGTTTGAAGCAGTATCTGGCTTTACCACAACCGGATCAACTATCCTTTCCGAAATCGAAACTCTTCCCCGGTGTATCAATTTATGGCGAAGCGAGATGCACTGGTTGGGCGGTATGGGTATTGTAGCCCTTACTGTTGCCCTTCTTCCTCTTTTTGGTGTTGGTGGATTCCAGCTGATTAAAGCTGAAACAACCGGACCGGAAAAAGGAAAAATTACTCCTACCATTACTCAAACTGCAAAAATTCTTTGGTTCATTTATCTTGGTTTTACCGTTGTTGAAACATTTCTTTTGTGGATTGCCGGCATGGATTTTATTGACGCCATATCCCATGCCTTTGCAACAGTAGGAACCGGTGGCTTTTCCAGTAAAAATGCCAGTATCGGCGGATTTAATTCTGTTGCCATTGACTGGATAATCATTGTTTTTATGTTCCTGTGTGGTATAAACTTTAGCCTGTACTATTACTTATTTACTGGAAACCGTCAGGAAATTTTTAAAAACACAGAATTAAAAGCATACCTTGCTATTCTTGGCAGTGCTGTTCTTCTCATTACTATTTCCATTACACCCTTTTATGGTAATTTCCTTACTTCATTCCGCTATGCTGCCATGCAAGCAACTTCGTTTATCAGTACTACTGGGTTCGCCACTGCTGATTACACTCACTGGCCAAAACTTGCACAAGCCGTTTTGTTCTCACTGATGTTCATTGGTTCATGTTCTGGTTCTACGGCAGGTGGTATTAAAGTAATACGATGGGTTGTTCTGGGAAAACAGATGAAACTGGAAATAAAAAAAATGCTTCA
>JAZLJW010000197.1:0-33002 GCA_045597345.1 Treponemataceae bacterium | reverse complement strand
TTCCTGTTCTGCTTCCAGCTGACGGCGTTCAGATTTTTCCCTTTCTTCTTTTCTATCGTTATAGGCGTAATAACAGCTGGTACTACAGTAATCCAAACCGCCATTTTTTCTGAGTCCGCCTGTAGCAGGGAAACGTTTTTTGCAATATACACAGGTTAGATATTCCATTTTCTATTCCTCTCAATTCAGCAATCAGTCGTTAAATTTATTTCCCTTGTAAGTAACAAAAGAAGACATATCCAGATCGATTCTGGTTCCCAAAATAGTATCTCTATAATCGATGATGTTGCTGTTATCTACTGGTGGTTGTGCATTTTCAGATATTTTGGGAGATTTGGTTTGTGATGAAGTTTTTGGTGGTTCGGCGGATTTTGGTGGTTCGGCACTGTTTGCTGCCTCAATTTTTGTTCCACATCCGTTGCAGAATTTCTGACCCGGTTTAAGTTCTTTTCCGCAGTTGGGGCAGATTACTTTAGTTGCTGGTTCTGTTTTTTCAGAAGCTGGTTCTATTTTTGAACCACATTTATTACAGAATTTTAATCCATCCCGTATTTCTTTTTTGCAGCTGGGACATATCATAATGCAGATCTCCTGACACTTTTTTTGCAGATAGTGATTCAAATAAAAGTTTAAAAGGAAAATGAGAAAATGATAGGGTATGATTTCCCGATATTTTAGGGGAATTTTTCCCGATTTTTTTTGATTACGCTATGTCCATAAAAAGTGTTGCTGAATGCTACACAGCAACAAAGATTGAACAGAAATGCCACAAATCGAGAGGAGGGACAGTACAGGCAAAAATTGTTGAAGCCCGGCGTTAATGCGGCAGCATGAACTATATATAGTTTCTACGCCGGGATTCACCAATAGCAACGCTAGCTAGCGGTTTTGCATGTACTGGCAATCCGGTAGATTTGTAGAGTTTTAATGAGACCCTGAAACTAGTTCAGGGTGACAATAGGCAACACTTTTTACGGACATAGCCTTTGATTAGAGAAAATATAGTTATCGAATTTCGGTTACATATTGGTCAAAGGTTCTGCTGGCGCTGTTGAAGGCAACACCAACCTTTACAATTTTTTTACTGGAAGGTTCAAAGGAACAGGCGTAGGATTTGTCGCCAATCTGGGCAAGGGCTTCTGCAGCGGTTCCGTTCTTGCTGAGTTTGAATTCAAAAAGGTACACAGCATCTGAAGTCTCTACAATGCAGTCACTTCTGCCTTTCAATGTGTGGACTTCTGCGCGGGTAAACTGCCCCATCAGGTTGAAGATGAGGAAGAATGCATTCTGAACACTCTGTTCTGTCACCAGTTCGGCTTTGTCTCCGGTTGCATACGGAACAGACATGACGAGGGCTTCAAGACGCTCCATGAAAGATTCCAGGTTGCCTTCTTCAATATCCGTAACAAATTTATCAATCCAAAAATCATTTTTCTGGTCCGAATTGCAGAAAACAGATGGAATCAGTGATTTCATCAGCCCATAGCGGACTTCATCATTGGGCATGTTCAAAAAATATTTCCTGAAACGGGGTTCATAACCTTTTATCGTCAGATATCCCGACTGATACAGGAGAGGAATGGCAGATTCAAGATCCGTGGCAGAAACATCAAACTGTTCCTCCTGACATTCCAGCTTTTCCGTTTCATTTATCCTGAAATTGAATTTCTTCATGGCTTTAATCAGAAACGAAGGGGTCGCACTGTCAAACCAGAAGTTCTTTATCCTGCCGGCAGCAAAACAGCTGAGAAGGCTGAAGGGGTTGTAAATGTCTTCTGAATCCGCACTGAAGTGATAACCGTCATACATCTGCTTCAGCTGGGCGTGGGTTTCATCGTAAGTAAGTTTCAGTTTTTCAGAAAGCAACTCAATGTCTTCATGCATACAGGTATCGATTTCTGCTTGTGTGATTCCGCAGATGGCACTGTAATCGTCGTCCAGACTGATTTTAGCAAGGTTGTTCAGTTCGCTGAAAATGCTCAGCTGACTGAATTTCGTGATTCCTGTCATGAATGCAAACTGAATGTGCTCGTCACAGTCTTTAATCGGAGAGTAAAAGCTTCTCAGAGTATGGCGGACTGCATTCATGTTTTCTTCATAAATCACGTTCAGAAGAGGGGCATCATATTCGTCAATTAAGATTACGACTTTGTGGCCGGTCTTTTCGTGAGCGCGCCTGATAAGAATGGTAAGACGATCATTAATGTTCAAGGCTTTTTCGGTAATACCGTACATAGCCTCATATTCATCAAGTTTTACTCCCATTCCCTGCTTTATTTCTTCAACGGTATCCCGCTTAAGGGAACTCATGTTGAACTGCAGAACAGGGTATTCAATCCATTCCTTTTCAAGTTCTGAGATTTTTAGGCCTGAGAAGAGTTCCCTGTTTCCGGAAAAATATTCCTTAAGTGTAGACACAAGAAGAGACTTCCCGAAACGGCGGGGTCGGCTCAAGAAAACGCACTTATAGCGCTGGCACAGGTCATAAACCAATCCAGTCTTGTCTATGTAGAGATAATTTCCTTCAATGATATCTTTAAGTGTCTGAATTCCAACCGGATACCGTCTTTCCTGCATGGTTTCAGTATAGCATAAAACAACGGTACTTTACAGTGGAAGAACGGGCTGGTATTTAGGGTTGAGGGCAGATAAAAGCAAGGTGCTACCTGATACGTTCAGGCAGCCCCGTACTCAAATTTGGAGGCGTTTTAAGAGAATCGAACTTATTTAGTGAACTGCACATTCACATTCGATTTACCAGGAATTTCACAGCCTTCAACTTTTTCCCATTCTTCTTTTGTTCCATCAAAAGTTATGGTTAAGTTTGGACATTCCGAAAATGAATACCAGTTAATCTTTGCTACACTTTTTGGAAGAACAACACTCTGTAAGTTGCCACAACCTTGGAAGGCAAAATCACCAATCGTGGTTACACCATCTGGAATTACAATTTCCTGCATATTATAATTTGAACGATATAGAACTTTTTTCCCATCACTTGACAGACAACAACCATTTTCAATCTTTAAAAGTGTGTGCGTTAAATTATCGATTTTACAATTTTTGAATGCAAAGTCTTCAATTTTTGTAACACTTTCTGGAATCGTAACGTTTTGCAAGTTGGTACAAAATTGAAATGCATTTCTACCAATTGAAGTTACATTTGGCGGTATGACTATACTCAACAAATTTTTACACTCGAAAAAAGCACTTCCTTCAATAGAGGTTATAATTTCTGGAAGAATAATACTTTGCAAATTTTCACAACCTGAGAAAGCACTTTTCTCAATTACGGTTACATTTTCCGGAAGAACTATGCTTTCAAAATTTCTCTGTCTATAGAATGTACATCTGTCCATCAAAGTATTTCTTGCAAAAGTTAACTTCTTTATTTTTGCGTAATAAAAAAATGAACAAGAATCAGTGCTAAAACTGTTTTTAACTTCGTTTTTCATTTCTGGAAGTTCGTCAATGAACAGATTCATTTCATCAGCTTCTATTTGCGGTTTTGCAAAATTCTTTTTTATTGCTGCGATTTTAATTTTATTTGCTTTAATAGCTCCTTCTATTTCCGTATTGGTTTTTGATTCATCACAGAAAATTGACAGGAATTTCTGAACTTTCTCATTCCAGGTCGCTACGTTTGAACTCAATTGAATGACTGTTGCGTTTTTTCCACCCATTATGAACACAACTTGATTTGCACTTGTTGAATTCAAAATCTGGAATTTGAAAGAAGGATAGTCTTCTTTCATCGCAGTCATAAATCCTTCAACACTGGCAGTTTGAATTTCTTTAATTTTTGCGTCTTTTGCTTTATTTTTTGCGTCTTTTGCTTCCTGCACCGCAAAGTCTTTTATTAATTTCTTTAACTCAGTTTTCTCTTTGCTTTTAGTAAATTTTATCTTGCTCCAGTCTTTTGCAGATCCAAGATATATAACTTCCTGCAGATTCGTGCAGTACTGAAACGAATTTTCACCAATTTTTGTTACGCTGACAGGAATTGTTATGCTTTTCAGGTTTGAACAACTCGAAAAAGCTGACTTTTGTATTTCTGTTACCCCTGCTGGAAGAACAAAACTCTGCACGCTTGAGCACCTGCAGAACGCCAAGTTGCCAATTGATGTTACACCCTCTGGAAGGACAAAACTCTGTACATTGGAACATTCATAGAAAGCGCCAGCACCAATCGATGCTACACTTTTTGGAACAACAACAGTCTGTAAGTTTTTACACTCTAAAAACGCATTTATTCCAATTTTTTTAGTTCCTTCAGGAATAACAAAATCCGTAAAATCTACTGGTTCATTGTTCAAATAGAGTGTTATGTTTTTAGAGTGTAATGGATTTTGCTCGAAATCAAGTTCAATCCAGGCTGACAAATTCGTTATATGTATTTCCTTTAAATTTGTACAATTATAGAACGCTCTGGGTTTTATATATGTTACGCTATCTGGTATGTCAACTCTTTGTAATTGTGTACAACCCATGAATACTTCCCAATCAATCGTTGTCACGCCTTCTTTAATAACAGCTGAAGTGATTTCTTTATTTTCTACTCCTTCTACTGTTTTCATGTCGTCTGAATAAATGATGTTGTCGATTGTCTTTGACATTTGTCTCTCCTTATAAGTCACCGCGGCAGCGGCAGCACATGGAGGTGCTGTATACGCAGTTGGAAAAGCAACGCTTTTTCAACTGCATGTGACAAAAATACATGGATGTATTTTTGTCACACCTCCTTATAAGCCTCCGCGGCAATGGTTGCACATGGATGTGCGATATCGGGGTTATCCAATAAGTTCCGTCATGCTGAATTTATTTCAGCATCTATACAAAATGTAGCGTTGAGATTCCGAAACAAGTTCGGAATGACACCACAAGGTGAACGTATCAGACAGTCCCACATGATAAAAAAACCCAGGACGTTCACGTTTCCGGCCACCGGCCACGGTGAGGAACTCAGACGGTTTGTGAAAAAACCTCGTTCTCTTATTGCCTTAAGGGAGTCATTGAATGCTCCACAGGGAAACCGTCCTGCAATGTACAGCTGTATGGGGTTAAAAAATTTCCTGAATGTTTTGTCTCATACTTGCATGGGCCCAATCGTGGTATTTTGAGCCTTCTGCATCAATCCATTTTTTTGCACAGTCAGTACTGCAGAAATGTAATGCTTTTTTGCCTCCAAAGCCGGCATACACAACATTGCAGCCGGTAAAATTGGTAAAGCCGAAATTGCCGTTTTTTATCAAGCCGGTAAATGGTTTTTTACAGCATTCACAGTTTTTTACTTTACCGCAAACTAAATCGCAGCCGTCTACGATATACAGATGCTTATACTTTACAATTCCACTTCTCCACTGAGTGTTTGATGCGGCAGGAGCAGCTGATGTTGCTTGTGCTCCGTCTACTTTTGAACCGCATTTCATGCAGAATGCGGCTCCCTCTACTAATTCTGATCCACAGTTTTTACAGAATGCCATTGTACTCTCCTTAATAAGCCACCGCGGCAGCGGCAGCACATGGAGGTGCTGTATACACAGTTGGAAAAGCAACGCTTTTTCAACTGCATGTGACAAAAATTCACGGATGTATTTTTGTCACACCTCCTTATAAGCCACCGCGGCAGCGGCAGCACATGGAGGTGCTGTATACGCAGTTGGAAAAGCAACGCTTTTTCAACTGCATGTGACAAAAATACACGGATGTATTTTTGTCACCCCTCCTTATAAGCCTCCGCGGCAGCGGAAGCAAAAATTATTTCAGTTTTGTTCCGCACGTAACGCAGAAAGCTGCATCGGCTGGAAGTTTTGTTCCGCATTTATAGCAGAAAATATGTTCCTGAACTTTTGTTCCACACTTGATGCAGAACGATGCACCTGCCGGTAAATCAGAGCCGCAACTTGCGCATTTTTTTGCGGTAACTGGGGGTTGTTTTGCCGGTTTTGCAGCTGGTTTCGGTGCAGCAGGTTTCGGTACTTCAGGTTTATTTTGGGAAGATTTATTTTCAGCTGGCTTTTGGACAACAGGCTTTAGTGCAGATGTTTTTGGTGCAACTGATTTTGGTGAATATTCACGTCTTGCAGCAATTTCTCCACTTCCAAAGTACGTTTTATAGATTTCAGCATACATTCCGTTTGCCATCAATTCTGAAACGGTGACATAGGGAACATACGTTCCGGAAGGAATATTGCTGAGGCTTTCGGAACCAAATTCAACAGGAATGGTTACGCCGGGATTAAGCAAAGATATGTGTACCTGCTTCATCAGATGCTTCTTATTCTCGTCGTCGTTTTCTACAAGATAGTAATTTATGAGTATATCTCCGCTTGAGTACTCGGAATTATTGGTGATTGTGCCTCCAGAAAGGTCATCCCAATTGGAACCAAGACCCAGACTGAACGATACATTGCACAGTGTTCCAGCATTTCCCTGCTTGCCGTTTACGATGATGTTCTGCGGATGAACCTGAGTAACAACTGTCTGCTGTTGTACAGGAGCGGCCGCTCTTTGTTGCTGCTCCCTAGCAAGAATGTCTCTGCAGGTTTGGCAATAATATGGCGGATACGCTACATCAGTGTCTATATAATCGTCAGGCCAAGTTTCTCCCCTAAGAACAAATATTTTATACTTCAAATTTCCGATACTGTCTTCAAGATTTTCACCGTAATACCACATTGTAAAGTGTGACCAAAAATAAGCCTGGTCTCCGCATCTTGAACACCTAATTTTGCTGTAATGTCGTAATCCCATTTTTAAAATCTCCTAAATATAATCTCTGTCACCCCTCATCCGCCGCATGCATGAGCGTATCATCCAGTTCTTCTCTGTTGGCGTAGATGGCATCTACCACATCTTTAAGAGTGTAATTTTCCATACTGAACCTCACCGTTTCTCTGCGGCAGGTATAATATAACCAGCAGATCCAAAAAGTGCAGAAAATTACCGGTGTTTTATGATTCCAATAATGTTTTTAAGGATGTTCCAGGCGCTTAAAGCGATGACAATGTAGCAGGGTGCATTTGTACCCCATCTGGAGCTGGAAAACCACATAATAACCAGCATTACCACACCGTACACAACAGATTCAAAAATACTCAGAATGAAATTCATTACGGCACTTTCGCCTGCAACACCTTCCCTCCAGGTGTGGGATCCGTTTTCAAGAAGTGTCCATTCCATTTCGCCGGTATAATGTATCGTGTCCGTAACTGCATTTGCCCCAATTCTATACAGAGTAATCACCGCAGTAAAAAAAGCAAAACCAACCCCTGTTATTAAAAAAACATTAGTACCTAAAACCGGAAGCGATGGTACCGTTCCCATGATAATCAGATAGGCCAGATACGCTCTAAGACCATTGAGACCGAAATAAATTATTCTGTTAAGAAAGAATACCTTCAGTGTAATTATTAGGAAAATCAGCGGCACTACACCATACATCACCACTTTTTTCAGTAATGAAGCATCAGATGTCAGCTGCGCTGTGTTCAAGCCGTCCGCAAAGGCAAAAACTCCTGCGGTTAACGTCAATAAGCCAAGTACAACAAATTTCTTCCAGTTTTTCATGCAATCAATCCTCAAAAATTCTTAAACGAAGAGTACAAAAAAATTATAAAATCGCCCTTTTTGAAAAAATAGAGTGGAAAATGTAAATGTTTTTGAGTAAAAAACACTCAAGAAATTTTCGTCTGATTACTTTATAATTCCTGCATCATGAAAGTCATTTTGCTGGAAGATCATCCCATGATGCTGAAAAGCATTACGCAAACCATATGTAGTACTTCTGAATTTGAACTTGCCGGAGCTTTTTCCAATACCGATGAGGTTCGGTATTATGTTTCGAAATTCCACAGAAAAGGTGATAAACTCCTTGCCATACTGGATTTGCAGATTGG
Source organism: Treponemataceae bacterium (assembly GCA_045597345.1). GTDB lineage: Bacteria > Spirochaetota > Spirochaetia > Treponematales > Treponemataceae > Treponema_I. The sequence goes on along the minus strand of JAZLJW010000197.1, from coordinate 25,104 downwards.
CTCAAATTATTCTTTTAACCTGATACATGAACTGAGCAACAATGGAATTATCTGTGCAGTGTATTCCATGTATTCTCAGGTGCCCTTTGTAGTAAAAGCATTCCAGAACGGAGCAAGGGGCTACATTTTCAAAAGTTTTTCTGAAGAAGAGTTCATCAGGATTCTTACCCTTCTTGCACAGGGTGAAACTTTTATTCCGCCGGAAATTACCGTTGCATTTACCCGCACTACGGGAATCTTTGCAAACCTGACAAAAAGAGAACAGCAGGTTGCAGAACTGATTATGATGAACTATTCCAATGACGAAATCTGCAGTGCGCTGAAAATTGGAAAGCGTACCACAGAAAATTATCTTACCCGCCTTTACGACAAAACCGGCTGTGCTTCAAGACAGGAACTGAAAAACTATTTTCAAGGTGAAACCGGTGCAGTCAACGGTTAAAAAATTCATTTTCATCACCATTTCCCTTGTGTATGCCCTCATGCTTAGCAGTTGTGCAACCGAAAACATCACCATAGAAACTATCTATCAGGATTTTCTGCAGCACCAGGACATACTTCTGCTCGGATCAAATCTTCAGGAATTCAAGCAGAGCAGAACGTATCAGGTGTATCAATTACAGTTTCCAGATCTTTACCGTGCTGTAGAAAGCCTTGAAGTTTCTGTTGAACAGAATGATCTGGATCTGGTCTACAGGGATTTTTCATATCTTTTTAATCAACTGAACCGCATCAATTCTGAAAGTGCAGATATGTCCTTTGGCTTTACCTTTGTAATCGCCGTGGTTACTTTGACGTTTATCTTTATCTGCGTTTTCTGGAATTTGCGGCAGAAAGGAAAAGCCCAGATTCTGCATGCCATGGCAGAAACTGAAAAGGAACGAACCCGTCTTGCACGGGAACTGCACGATACCATTATTCAGGATTTGCGTGCACTGGAGTTCATGTGCGAACGAAATGAAGCGCAAAAACCGGTTGCAAAGGAACTTGCCAGAGTGCAGGCTGATATCCGGTCCATTTGTGCTGACCTGAATCCTCCGGGAATCGATTTTGAAGATTTTGACAGCATGATTTATGACCTATGCCGGGAATTTGAAAAACGCTCCGGAATTCCCTGCGATTGTAATCTGCAGGATGCCAATGTCTTTAATTTTCTGGATATTTCACGCAGACTTAACCTGTACCGGATAATTCAGGAAGTTCTGAATAATTCCAGACTGCATTCTGAATGTTCACGGTGCAGTCTGCTGGCACGGAAAACTTCTGATGAAGGTTTTATTCTGTACATTAACGATGACGGTAAGGGATTTGATGCAGACAGGATTTCCCTGGACAATAATTCACACTTTGGGCTTTCCGGGATAAAACAGCGGGCATCCATTATGGACGCTAAACTGGAAATAACCAGCAGCGAAGACGACGGTACGCAAATCCGTCTGGAGATATGAGTTGTTCTGACGCGTCATGCTGAACTCGTTTCAGCATCTGGTATCGGGGGTCCCGAATCAAGTTCGGGATGACAGGTTACTGGTCGGAATGACAGGTTACTGGTCGGTATGACAGGTTACTGGTCGGGATGGCAAGGAGATATGATATGGGCAAACAGGAGATTTCTCTTTTCAAACAAATCGGTATTGGGCTTGCATGTGCATTCATGGAATTTGTGATGGTTGCAGTAAATTATCGTTTTCTGCATCTTCCTTTGTATTTTGACTGCATCTGGACCTGTGCCGCCAGTTTTTACAGCCCCGTAAGCGGAATACTCTGTGCTCTTTTATATCACTTTCCGGTCATACTGCTTCTGCATCACGACTGGCCATCACTGATTTTTGCCCTCTGTTCATTATCAGTAGTACTGTGCATCAGAATATTCCTGCGGCATAAAAGACAACTGCCCTTTGTGCTTTCGTTCATCATGCTGATCTTTGCCATGGCTTTCATCATCAGTATTGAAGGCGGAATTATCTACAGCATGAATTACGAACATTTTGGATACAGCGAATACAGCCCCGACAACAATTTCATCTACTCTTTTTTCATTCGAGGCATTCCTTTTCTGCTCAGCGGTATCCTAGGCCGCATTCCGGTCAATCTGCTGGACAAAGCCATTGCCTGCTCCTGCGGCTGGTGGATTTTCAGACTCCTGAAAAAATGCCGCTTGTAAGGAAATCAGGATGATTTCCTGTGCTGGCAAGGCGCCTGAGCATTGAGGAGCAGAGTCGGGCTGCCACCTGACCAATTTCCACCCGGGATGATTTTTCACGATGACAAGGCAGACTGGCTTCGAGGATCGCAGGCGGGCTGCCGCCCGTTGAGAACCGGAGATGCCAGTCTAACGCAGTAAGCGCGGAAAAGGGCCCGGCGTTACTTAAATATCCCCTGAGCCACGTGGACGGTGTCCAAAGCATCCTTCGCATAGAAATCCGCATGAATCATGTCGGCGTATTCCTGGGTCAGGACGGCACCGCCTACTACGGTCTGAACGCCAGGGCATTCTTCATGCAGTAACTCAATGGTCTCTTTCATGGCCGGCACTGTGGTGGTCATTAAGGCTGAAAGACCAACCAGCCTGATGTTGTTGGTTTTTACGGCATCAACAATGGTACGGGCAGGAACGTCTTTGCCCAGGTCCAGTACCGTAAAGTCATAGTTTTCAAGAAGGACTTTTACGATGTTCTTGCCAATATCGTGGATGTCGCCGTGAACGGTAGCAAGTACCACGGTTCCTTTACTCTCCCCTTTTGTGCCGGTTGCTTCCAGCCGGGCTTTGATCACTTCAAAACTGGCTTTGGCAGCTTCGGCAGCCATAAGGAGCTGCGGCAGGAACATGGTCTTTTTTTCAAAGCCCTTGCCTACTATATCAAGACCGGGAATCAGGTGTTCGTTTATCAGGGTAACGCTGTCGGTGGTTTCCAAAAGTTCTCTTGTAATGGCTGCTGCATCGGCTTTAAGGCCTTTTACTACGGCGTTGGTGAGAGGGGATGTGGTAGCGGAGGGGGCTGCAGCAGTCCCCTTCGAAATGGGGGCTTCGACAGGCTCAGCCACCCTGGATGTCGAACGGCCAGGGATAACAGCAGCAGGAGTCGGAAGGGTCTGCATGAACTCTATGTATTCCAGACAGTCTTTGTCATAGCCGTGGAGCAGGTTAAAGGCGTGATAGGCCTTCTGGATTTCAGTCTGAAGCGGATTGATGATGGCCGCCGTCAGACCGCTTTCCATGGCCAGGGCAAAAAAGTGTGAGGTTACGGCTTCTCGGCTCGGAAGGCCGAAACTGATATTTGAAACACCCAAAACCGAGTTAAGGCCATAGGTATCACGGAGAATCCGCACCGTTTCAAGGGTAGCGCCGGCAGCATTGGAATCGCTGGAAACTGCCATGGACAGGGCATCTACCACAATATCTTTTTTCTGAATGCCATAGTCGGCAGCACGGGCCATAATTTTTTCTGCTATGGCTATACGGCCTGCCGCGGTTGCGGGAATGCCGTCTTCATCAAGGGTTAAGGCTACCACCGTACCTCCGTATTTCTTTACCAGAGGAAAAATGGCGTCCATCACTTCCTGCTTGCCGTTTACACTGTTTACCAGCGCCTTTCCGTTATAGCGTCGTAAAGCGGCTTCCATGACGGCAGGACTTGAAGTATCAATCTGCAGAGGCACATCGGTAATTGCCTGCAGTTCCGTCATTACCCGGACCATCATCTCTTTTTCATCAATTTCCGGGAGCCCCACGTTTACATCAAGAACCGTAGCCCCTGCTTCAATCTGATCAAGGCCTTGCTTCATGATGTAGGCCATATCGCATGCCTTTAAAGCTTCCTTGAACTTTTTCTTGCCGGTAGGATTAATGCGCTCACCGATTAATACTGTCGGTTTTCCGTGGGCCAGATTTTCCACTTTGGTGTAACTGGCAATGCGGGTATTGTTCTTCTGCACCAGCGGTTTAGGCACAACGCCGGAAAGTTCCTGTGACAGTGCCCTGATGTGTCCCGGTGTGGTACCGCAGCAACCGCCAAAAATCAAGGCCCCTTCTTCTGCAAACTGCTTCATGCTCCGGGCAAAATCTGCCGGTCCTACCAGGTAGACGGTTTTACCATCCTGCATCTGAGGAAGCCCGGCATTAGGCTTTACGATAACCGGCAGAGAACTTGCCGCTACCAGACGGGATACGGCATCTTTCAGGTCATCAGGCCCTAAACCGCAGTTAAGGCCCAGTGCATCAACGCCGAGTCCTTCCAGAATGGTAACCATGACTTCAGGTGTGGCACCGGTTAAGAGGCGGCTCTGGTTGTCATACACGTTGGTTACCAGAATGGGTAGTTTCTCTTTACCGGCAGCTTCACGGGCTTCTTTTGCGGCAATAACAGCAGCCTTGGTTTCGTAGGCGTCGTTCATGGTTTCTATAAGAATGGCATCAACATCCTGGGTCAGGGCAATATCAAGGGAGGTACGGAACAGGGTAACGGCGTCTTCAAAATCCAGGTCTCCCATGGGTTTCAGCAGTTTGCCGCAGGGGCCGCAGTCGTGGGCAATAAAGCATGGGTGCTTTTGCAATTTCTGGGCACCATCAGTTTCGGAATCATCATCCGCGTCAGCGTAATACTGTTTTCGTGCTTCTTTGGCATTGGCAACGGCAGCCGTAATGATTTCTGATAATTCAGAGTGATCGAATTTGGATATGTAGGCCCCAAAGGTATTGGTTGCAACGATATTGCTTCCGGAAGAAAAATAGGAAAAATGAAGGTTCTGGATTTCTTCCGGATGAGACAGATTCCAGCGTTCAGGTAATTCACCGGGAAGAAGACCACGGGACTGCAGCACGCTGCCGGTTCCTCCGTCAAGAAAGAGGATTTCCTTTCCAAGAAGTGATTTAAGAGATGAATCTACAGATACCATACCGTTTCCTTTTTTTGTATGTACTTTACGCTGTTTCAGCGGATCCCGATAAAAGCGGTTACCGATTTTTCCGGCGCCATAATCAGCGTATCCATAAGGGTTAAGCCGATTTTACTGCAGTTCAGGAGGCTGAAAAAGAGTTTCTGGTTTTCAAGACTGCAGTCGCCGAACCCGGGGGAAAACCGGGCAGGATTGGTACCGCCGGCGGCTTCAGTCTGGTCTTTTATGAATGCGTTGAACAGGTCCACAAAACTTTCCACATACATGGCAGCCGTTGCCTGGTAAATACTGGCCTTTACCGGATCAGAAGCTGTTGCCCTGCGGATTGCTGCATCAATGGGAGCCCCGATGGTAGCGGCAAAAAGCACCACCTGACTGCAACCGCGAAGGTTAAAGGCCAGATTGCTGCTGGAAATGACAGTTTCTGAAGGCGATTGTGGGCAAAGCGTTACTGATCCCGCCTGTTCGTCCACCTGCACCGGGAACTGATCCCACACCAGCCGGGGCTGCAGGAATGGCCGGAGTTCCCCTATGGCTTTATCAATCAGTGCCGCCACCGCTGGCTCCGGTTCCGCTGCCACGGGATAGCCCAGATACCGGGCCACTTCAGAGGGAACAGGGGGAATCTGGTCTCGGTCAAGGTTAAAAAACTGATTCATTCAGTCAAACAGGCTGCGGGTTGCTTCGTTAATACGACGGGCAACTTCCGGATTATTCATGGTATATAAGTGAACACCATCAACCCCGTTGGTTACCAGGTCACAAATCTGGTCAATAGCATAGGCAATGCCGGCATCACGGATGGCTACTGGATTGTTTTCATACCGGGTCATCATGCGGGTAAATTTTTCGGGCAGCACCGCATTGGTAAGGCTTACCATACGTTCAATGCTTTTCCGGTTGGTAGCAGGCATAATACCGGCTTCCAGCGGGCTTTTTACACCGGCAAGACGGGCACGTTCCACAAAGCGGTAGAACTTTTCGTTATCAAAAAAGAGCTGGCTTAAAAAATGGGTGGCACCGGCTTCTTCCTTTTCCTTCAGGGCCTGAATATCCTGCATGACATCAGAACTTTCAGGGTGCAGTTCCGGATAGCAGGCAGCATAGATTTCAAACTGGTTTTCCGTATCCCATTCCTTTATAAAGCGGATAAGGTCTGATGCGTGAGCAAAATCCTTTGAAGGTTCCAGACCTTCAACCCGGTCACCGCGAAGAGCAAGAATGTTCCGCACGCCGGCATCCTTAAACTGCTGCAGAACCGCTGCACAGGCATCTTTGGAGAGATGAATACACGGCAGGTGTACAACACTTTCTACACCACACACGTTGTTGATATGGTCAGCAATAAGAAGGGTATTCTCACAATTCGAGGAACCGCCGGCACCATAGGTTACGCTCATGAAATCCGGCCGCAAGTCCTTCAACTGGTTAAGGGTCTCAAATACGGTTTCAATGCCCATGGTCTTTTTGGGCGGGAAAACTTCCATGGAAAAAATCTGTTCAGGCATGCTACGAGTATATGTTTTTCTGCATAAATATTCAATTTTTGAAGTTATACTTAATTTCTATTGATAGCTATAGCCTGGTTGATAGAGATTATTTTTTACAAATTCCAAATCACGCGTTACACTTAAAAATGTAGAAATGATCTGCACTACTAAGCGATGTGAAAAATCGAGAGGTGGAACGGGGACTGGAAAAATTGTTGAAGTCCGGCGTCCATGCGTCCAGCATGGACAGACGATAGTTTCTTAGCCGGACTTCACCAATAGCGACGCTAGCTAGCGGTTTTCCAGTCACCGTTACACCGGTAGATTTTTCATATGGTAACTGATTAATAGCAAATTATTCCTACAATTATTTTTCATAACAGAAAAAACGGAGGGTTTATGAAAAAAATCAAATCTGTGGTAAGCGTTCTGCTTATGCTGAGTCTGGCTGCATCACTGGTATTTGCCGGTGGTAGCAAAGAAAAGAAAGATGCTGGAACACTGGTTGTATACGGCTCTTGTGAAGAAGAATATCTGGCTGCTGCCTGTGCAGCATTTGAAGCAAAAACCGGTGTAAAAACCACCTATCAGCGCCTTTCAACCGGTGAAGTTCTCACCAAAATTGCTGAAGAAAACGGCAACCCATCTGCTGACGTTTGGTTCGGCGGTACCACTGACCCATATAATGAAGCAGCTGCAAAAGGCCTTCTGGAACCCTATGCTGCCCAGAACGCTTCTCATCTTGTTGGACAGCAGTTCAAAGATGCTGACAACAACTGGTACGGTATTTACCGCGGTATCCTGGGATTCTTCTGGAACACTGAAGAACTGGCACGGCTTGGCCTGCAGCCACCAAAAGACTGGGACGACCTGACCAAACCTGAATACAAAGGCCTTATCTCTTTTGCCAACCCAAACACTGCAGGAACCGGTAAACTTATCGTAAATACCATGGTTCAGATGAAAGGCGAAGATGCTGCAATGAAATACTTTGCTGCTGTTGATAAGAACATCGCTCAGTACACCAAATCTGGTTCCGGTCCATCTAAACTGGTTCCAGTTGGAGAAGTAGTAATCGGTGTAGGATTCCTGCATGACGTTGTTTACCAGATTGTAGACAATGGCTATGACAACCTGGGAATGACCGCTCCATCAAGCGGAACTTCATACGAAATCGGTGCAACTGCAATCTTTAAAGGTGCAAAGAATATGGACAACGCCAAAAAGTTCATCGAATTTGCCCTTTCTCCAGACTGTGTAAACATTGCACAGGACAACGGTTCTTACCAGTTCCTGGTCATCGACAATGCAAAACCTGTTGAAGCCGCTGTTAAAGCAGGTCTCGATAAGATTCAGACCATCGTTTATGACTTTAACGATGCAAAAAACAATGGTCCTAAATACTACGAAGAATTCTTCAAAGTAATTTCAAACGACGACCGCGTAAAGACAAAATAAGTATGAGCCAGAAATCTGATCTGGACAGGAGGAAGTTCCTGTCCGACCCGATTCTGGTAACTGCCGTTGCGGCAATTTTTGTATTCCTGCTGCTGTTTATCGTATATCCTCTGGCAATTCTGCTGGTTGAAAGTATACAGGTAGACGGCAGTATTTCTTTTGCAACATTCCGCCGCATTTTTGACATGAAGATGTTCAGGACAGCCATTACCAATACGCTGTTCCTGGGTCTTCTGTCCGGTATTGGTGCCACCTTAATCGGGTTTTTATTCGCCTATGTAGATGCCTACGTTGATGTAGGGTCAAAATTCACCAAAAAACTGTTCGATATTGTAGCGCTGCTCCCTGTAGTATCGCCGCCCTTTGTACTGTCACTGTCAGCAATTCTGCTTTTTGGCCGTACCGGTATTATTACCCGCAACGTTTTTCACCTGAACTCCACCAACCTGTATGGCTGGCGAGGTATCGTTCTGGTACAGGTTCTGACATTCTTTCCCGTCTGCTACCTGATGCTGAAAGGGCTTTTAAAGAACATTGACCCCAGTCTTGAAGAAGCAGCCCGGAATATGGGAGCCTCCCGCTGGAAGGTATTCGTTACCGTTACCCTGCCTCTCATGCTGCCAGGTCTTGGTAACGCATTCCTTGTTTCATTCATTGAATCTGTTGCAGACTTTGCCAACCCAATGATTATCGGTGGTAACTACGATACCCTGGCCACATCGATTTACCTGCAGTTAACCGGTGCCTACGATAAATCAGGTGCCACTGCCATGGCAGTAGTCCTGCTGGTAATTTCCATGGGCCTGTTCGTTGTTGAAAAATACTGGCTTGAAAAGAAATCAGTAGCAACCCTGACTGGTAAAGCAAGCCGTGGCCGTACCCCCATCGACGATAAATCGGTTCGTATTCCGCTTACGACCCTCTGTGTCCTCATTTCCATTTTCGTACTGGTTATGTACCTGCTGGTTGTATTCGGATCCCTGTTCAAAATCTGGGGACGCGATTACCATCTGTCATTCAAATGGTTCCAGTATATCTTCAAGAACAAGGGATACCGCGTATTTACTGACTCCATCATGCTGTCACTGATTGCAAGTCCTATTACTGCGTTCCTTTCAATGATTATTGCCTATCTGGTAGTAAAGAGAAAGTTCATCGGTAAAGGCTTCATGGAATTTGTGGCTATGCTGGCTATGGCAGTTCCCGGTACCGTTCTTGGCGTTGGATTCATCCGCGGGTTCAACAGCGGTGTATTCCACTCCGGATTCCTGCAGAGTCTGTATGGTACCGGAACCATCCTGATTATCGTTTTCGTTGTACGTTCTCTACCAATCGGTACACGAAGTGGTATTGCAGCATTGCGTCAGATTGATAAGTCAATTGAAGAAGCCGCCTACGATATCGGGGCTGACAGCGCCAAGGTTTTCAGTACCGTAACCCTTCCCCTCATCAGGGAGTCGTTCCTTTCCGGTCTTGTCACAACCTTTGTCCGTTCCATCACCGCCATCAGTGCAATCATCCTGCTGGTAACACCAAAATACCTGCTGATTACCGTTCGCATCAATGAACATGCTGAAAAAGGTAACTACGGTATTGCCTGTGCCTACGCCACCATTCTGATTCTGATTACCTTTGCAGCAATCAGTCTGATGAACAAAGGCATAGAGATTGCATCACGGCCACGCCCGGTTAAGGACCGGCCTTCCAAAGGAGACAGAAAATGAAAGACCAGAAAGGCGTAAAGCTTGATCATATTACAAAAATCTATCAGGACCCCAAAACAAAGAAAGATTTTGCGGCTGTTGATGATATTTCGCTGACTATTGAGCCAGGTTCCTTTGTTACCCTTCTGGGGCCATCAGGATGCGGCAAAACCACAACTCTGCGTATGATTGCAGGCTTTGAAAGCCCTGATAAAGGTGAAATCTATCTGGGCGATGAAGCCATCAATGCCCTGACGCCCAATAAGCGCGACACTGCCATGGTTTTCCAGAGCTATGCACTGCTGCCCCACTACAACGTTTTTGACAACGTTGCTTATGGGCTCCGCCTCCGTAAGATGGATAAAGACCAGATTCATGACAAAGTTATGAACATGTTGAAGCTGGTTGACCTGGACGGAAAAGAAGAACGCATGACCAACCAGCTTTCCGGCGGTCAGCAGCAGCGTGTTGCCCTTGCCCGTGCCCTGGTTGTGGAACCGGGTGTACTGCTTTTTGATGAACCACTGTCAAACCTGGACGCCAAACTTCGTGTTGCCATGCGCAGTGAGATCCGTAAGATTCAGCAGCAGGTTGGCATTACCGCCGTGTACGTAACCCATGACCAGAGTGAAGCCATGGCCATCTCTGACCAGATTATCATCATGGAAAACGGGAAGATTGCCCAGATGGGAACACCGGAAGAAATCTACTACAAACCGGCCAATGAGTTTGTGGCAGACTTCATGGGTGAAGTAAACTTCATTGATAGCCCCAAAGGGAAGATGGTACTTCGTCCGGAAGCAGCCAGCCTTGGTGACACCGGAGTTCTTCCCTGTAAAGTAATTCTTTCAACCTTCATGGGTAGCTACCAGTACTATCAGGTTGAATCCAACGGACAGCTGATAAAGATCTGTGATTACAACCCACGGGGACACAAGATTTACAAAGCAGGAGAAAGCGCTTTTGTTAATTACAACGAAAGCGAACTGCACTGCCTGTAATCATCTCAGAAGGTAAAAAATGATGTCTGTTCCTCGTATTGCGGAGCAGATATCATTTTTACTGAGTGTTGTTCCCTGAGTTTGGTTCTTGCATAAAAATCTGCTATCTGTCACTATGCAGTCGCTGCAAAAAAATATAGAAGGTGATTATAGTTGTTATCCCGGATTACACAAAAACATCTTTTCTTTATGTTCGCAGTTCTTGCAGTACTTGCAGCCGCGTATGCCACGGTTTTCATCTCCATCATCCACTTTAATTCCATAGAACGCAGCTTTAACCTTAACAACCAGAAAAACAGCCTGATTCATGTTTCCATTCTTCCTCAAGGAAGCACAAAACATTCCGGCTGGTCATACAGCTTTACCAGACCAGATGGTTCTTTGCAAATAATTGACGGAAACATCTATGACGTACTCATTGATAATCTTTCACGCTATGATATTGACGACTGGTATCTTACCCTGAATATCCGTCGGTCTTTGTACCTTAATTCTGCATGGGCAGGAACAACCACCATTACCCAGCGACACAACGGAGAATTCAGAACCCAGACCCTTGATCTTCGGTTAGGGTTTGATCAGGATATCCATCTGTACCACATAAAAGGGGATAACCTGCTGATTCCCTTAACCAACGGAGATTCCATCACCTATCATCCCAGCCTCGCAGCACGGGAAACTCCGATTCCCTCATTCAATGAACGAACAGGGCGAATCGTTACCACTATAGGATTCATTTTTTATAATCACGCCACAGGAACCGGTTATCCACAGATAGCAAATGGCACCTTTCATTACCACTTACATAAAAAAATTACTGATTCCTTTACTTTCTGGATACTGAACCTCTCACTGGCAGTATGGATTTCCATTCTTGCCGTTCTTTTGTTCAGTGAAAACAGACTGAAAGAACTGGAACGCCAGCAAATGCACGATCAAGCCATAATAAATGAGGTTATGGAATGCTTTACGGCATTTATTGATGCAAAGGATTCATACACTGCAGGACACAGTACCCGAGTAGCTGTTATTTCACGTATGCTGGCAGAAGAATTAGGATTGGACGCCAAACAGTGCCGTGAAGTGTATTACTGCGGCATGCTGCATGATTCAGGGAAAATGGGTGTTCCAGATCAGATTATTACGAAACCCGGAAAACTGACAGAAGATGAGTATTCTCAGATAAAAGAACACACTCTGGATGGATACTTAATTCTGCGTAACGTAACAACTATTCCGAACGCATGTGAAGTTGCCCGGCATCACCATGAACGATATGACGGGAACGGGTATCCAGATAAATTAAAAGGGAATGAGATTTCCTTATACGCACGTATTATTTGTGTAGCAGACAGTTATGATGCCATGAATTCTGAACGATGCTATGGCCGGAGTTCAACAAAAGATGAGATTATCGACGAACTGAAGGCATGTTCCGGCACCCACTTTGACCCGGAAATTGCTGCAGCCATGCTCCGTCTTATCGAAAAAGGCTGCATTCCGGATTTTACCTGAGTTATTTTGCCAGGGTCTGAGCCTGCAACGTGGTAATGGCAATAACACCTACTATATCCTGCCAGTAGCAGCCGCGGCTTAAGTCGTTTACTGGAGCAGCAAGCCCCTGAATCAGACTGTATGCTTCTGCCTTGCCGATTCGCTGAATCAGTTTATACCCGATGTTTCCAGCCTCAAGATTCGGGAAAATCAAAACATTGGCATGACCGGCAACCTTACTGCCAGGTGCTTTACTCTGCCCTATTTCCGGCACAATGGCAGCATCAAGCTGCATTTCGCCATCCAAATCTACTGAGGGATATGTTTCTTTTGCAATACGTACTGCTTCCTGCACCTTGGTAACAAAAGGATGCTTTGCACTGCCGAAAGTACTGTGGCATAAAAATGCTACACGGGCAGGTTTTCCCATAAGTGCTTCATAGGTTTCAGCAGTATCAGCACCAATTTCTGCCAGTTCTTCTGGCGTTGGATCCTGAGTAAGGGCACAGTCACCGGCAGCAATAATACCGTCATCGCCGAATTCGCAGTCAGGAATATCAAACATGAATACCGCAGAAGCCAGTTTTTTGCCGGGTGCACATTTAATAATCTGCAGTGCCGGACGCAATGTATTGGCAGTTGAATGACAGGCACCGGAAACAAGCCCGTCTGCATCTCCCATTTTTACCATCATGCAGCCGTAGGTGGTCCGGTCTTCCAGCAGTGCTTTACGGGCCAGCTCATCAGTCATGCCTTTTGCCTTACGCAGATCAACCAGTTTAGCCACATAACTTTCAAATTTCGGGTCTTTTTCAGGGTCTACAATGGCAGCACCTTCAATGTTCAGTTCATACTTTGCTGCATCTGCCTTAATGACATCTTCGTTACCCAGCAGCACCAGTTTTGCGGTTTTCAGTTTCAGAACCATTTCGGCGGCCTGCAAGGTTCGTTTGTCCTCAGTTTCCGGCAGTACTACAACTTTTGGATTTGCTGCTGCCCGTTCATTAATAATATCGATAAACGCTTTTTTAGCCATTTCACATCCCCCGTTAAAAATCAAATCCTTTGAATACCGGCTCTCCGGTATATGTTTTTGCTTCTTCTTCCCCACGAAGTACCCGTAAGGCTCCATCGCGCATTGCTTCATGTTCCAGTTCGCCAGGGTACACCGATACGGGAGCAATCCATTCACAGTTATCCTTAATGGTCTGGATGATGTCATCAAACCGCATGAGTCCGCCCGTAAGAACGATGCCGTCTACTTTTCCCTGCAGTACGCAGGCCATGGCACCAATGCATTTGGTAATCTGATAACTCATGGCATTCCATACCAGTGTTGCCTTTTCATCGCCCTTTTCTACCATTTCGTGAACGGTATCAGCGTTGGATGTACCGAACCAGCTGGAAAGCCCGCCGGCTGCAGAACAGAGTTTCCGCATGTCTTCCCTGGATTTATCCCACAGCAGGCGGGAAACATCCGTAATAGCCATGGTTCCCATGCGGGTTGGCGTCATAGGACCGTCACCACCGGAACCATCATTGGTATCAACCATGCGGCCCTGCCGATGGGCGGTAATGGTCATACCGCCATCAATATGGCAGACAATCAGATTAAGGTCTTCATATTCACGGCCCATGCGTTTTGCATGTTCGCGGGCAGTTGCTTTCTGGTTAAGGGCATGAGTAGCGCTGGTGCGGTAAATTCCCTTTACACCGGTAATGCGGGCCACCTCCTGCAGTTCATCTACAACAATGGGGTCAACGGCAAACATTTTACCGCCATAGGTTTTATGAAACCGTTCAGCCATCTGAACACCCAGCATGCTGGAGTGGTATACGCCACCTTTTGCTTCGCGGGTATCAGAAACCAGACGGTCATCAATGGCGTAGGTTCCACCGGTTAATGGATAACATGCACCACCACGTCCAACAATGGCATCAACGCCGGTCAGATCAAGATTATTATCGGCTATCCATTTCTGAACTACTTCACAGCGGTAGTCCAGCTGGTCATTGATGGTCGGGAATCCCAGCAGAATAGTTGAGTCATGAAATACGTTGGCTTTTACAACACTTTTTTCATTTTCAAAGAATTCAATCTTTGTTGAGGTACTGCCTGGATTTATAACCAGGATTTTGAATGTTTTTTCTGGCATAGGATTTCCTTCAGTAACTGTATATATACTGCAGTCACTGAAGTATAATTTAATATCTTACTTTAAACGTGTCAATTCCACGGTACCCGATGGCAGTGGCAGTAATCGAGAAGTATTTTTCAGCAGAAAGATTGTGTCCAGAGCGCTTTCTTCAGCAAGTGTGTTCATAAGTACCATTATACTGTAATTCTCTTTGTAATATCAGTATTTTTTCACATCGGGAAACATGACCAAAGATATTACTGGTTCCATTACCGATGGTGTTACTTCAGTACTCATTATCGACAGTGAAGGAAATGTCATTGCCAGCGAAAATGAAGATCAGATTCTGAAAGTGAACTTCAATACCGAAAATGAATCAACCGCTGCAACCATGCAGCAGATGCTGAAAGCAGGAACCGGCTTGTGTCAGTTCCAGTTCAACGGTACTCAAAACCTTGGAGCCTTTGCTTCTGAAGGCGGCATGTTTACCCTTGTTTTCATGCCGTTATCCAGCTACCAGCAGAAAATTAATTCCGTCATCATGAGTATCGGGGTTATCGCCTTTATCTGTATGGCCATTGCCATCGTTCTCATTTTCATCATTTCCATGTCCATTACCCGCCCTATTAAGGTTGTAAACCAGTCTATGCAGGATATTGCGCAGGGAGAGGCAGACTTAACCAAACGTATCACCATTAATGCAAAATATGAAATTCGGGATCTGGTAGACAATTTCAACACCTTTACTGAAAAAATGCAGACTATTGTGGCTGATATCAAAGATTCAACCGGTGATTTGACTAAGGCTGGTAAAAAGTTGGAAACCTCCACCTTTGACACTGAAAGTTCCATTACAGAAATTCTGGCCAATATCGATAGTGTTAATAACCGTATCCATCATCAGAATACCATTGTCGATGAAGCGGCCGCTGCCATGAATGACATTCTGTCGAACCTGCAGCAGCTGGAAGGACAGATAACAACACAGAGTCATGGGGTTACCAGTGCATCTGATGAAGTTGAAGGCATGCTGAGTAACATTACGGCGGTTAATACATCAATTGAAGATATGGTTCTGAACTTTGGAACCTTGCAGACCAATCTGCATGAAGGAACCAATCATCAGAAACAGGTTGCAGATCTGGTTAAACAGATTGAAAACCAGTCACGGTCACTGGAAGAAGCCAACGTTGTTATTGCGAATATCGCAAGTCAGACCAATCTTCTGGCAATGAATGCCGCAATTGAAGCTGCCCATGCAGGAAATCCCGGTCAGGGTTTCAGTGTTGTAGCAGGAGAAATCCGGAAACTCAGCGAAAACTCAAACCAGCAGTCTAAAAAAATCAGTGATATGATTTCCGGCATTAAAGAAAGCATTGCGTCCATTGTTGTAGCAACAGAGCAGGCACAATATTCCTTTAATGGCATTTCTGATAATGTAAACCGGACCAGCGGCAACGTAGAATCTATTCAGGTTTCCATGGAAAGACAGCAGCAGGGTTCACGCCAGATAAGCAGTGTATTGAAATCCATAACCGAAAGCACCGCGCAGGTTCTTGAAGATTCGTCAAAAATTACCAGCGAAACGAAGACCATCAGCACAGAAATCAGCAAACTGCAGGACAGTGCCGCTGAAATGGAACAGAGTACTGCTGAAATGAAAATCGGTGCCCGGAAAATCAACCAGACGGGTATCGAATTAACTGACATTACCCGTCAGGTTAAAGAAAGCATCAGCCGTAACTCTTCCGAAGTTGGCAAATTCGTTGTCTGACAGCTTACTTGAGATACTGGCGGATTTTTTCTGCCAGGCCAGCACTTTGTGAGGTTGAAACACAGCAGGCTTCCTGAATTCCCGGCAGGGGACCACCGGGAAGTGCTGCAGCCCAAAACCGCACATCATCGCTTTGAACATCGTAACAGGGGGAACGGGATGAGGAAGGAGCAAGTTTGGTTTCGTTACTCAGCTGTTCCTGTACGTCATCACTGAGCAGATGGCGTAAAAGATCAGATTCCCCATGCGCATCAGAAAAATACATGGCACAAACGGTAGGACAGACGATTCCGGCATCAGCAATACCTGCAGCTGCCGGGACGTAGGTTGCATCATAGTATTTAATATACAATCCGGGAATCTGCCGATGGCTTTTTAAAGACATGAATACTGACCCTAACTGATGATTCTTCATGAAAAACTCAATGTCATCCTGCTGGGATTCAAGATAGCCGGGGTATAAACGCCAATCAAGCGTTTTTATGTCATCAAGTACAGAAAGGAGCGATGCCGGCAGTGGACTATTCCGGGTGATGGAAGTCTGAATATCTTCTGTCATGGCGAGATACTTGTTTCTGCCCAGTCTGCCTGCAGCCACCGCACTGATAAAGCCCAGCAGTTCCCGGTCATTACCACCGGCAACGATTGCAGGTGTAGGTGCCAGCTCCTGAATTACTGACATATAGGATTCCATTTCTTCAAAGGTTGCAGGAAGTTCCAATCCGGCATCAGTACGCCAGGTACGGTACCAGGCAATTTCAAAATGATCCATGAGAATAGGCAGCGTTGTGAAACGCCCGTTTGTAACATGGGCAGAAAGCAGATTACGGGAAATTTTTCCGGCAAGGTCAGCAGGTATGTCACGGGCGTTTTTTTCAAACTGAGCCGTTACGGCACCTTTTTCCGTTATCAACACCGTACATTTTTTTACATCAGAGGTACTGAGTTTCTCTGCGGTATCAAAAGTGATGATATTCACTTGGGGAGAATACGCAGCAATAATGTCGGTAAGTACCGACTGGGTGGTGGCATCTACATTATAAAAGCCAACGGTACACCGCCCAGGCGTTTTGAACACGAGAAAAACCAGCAGAAGACCCAATACCAGCAGAACAGAGAGGAATCCAGCTATACCCCACGGTATCATTCTTTTTTTTACCTGTTCAGTCATGAATTCCCCTTTAGTCCAAACATCCTGATGTTCCTACCTACTTCATCTGGGCGGTTTCAATGGTATCACCAGAAGCGCCGTTCTTTACTGCGTAGCCGAGAACCGGGTTTTTAGTTCCGTTACCATACACCTGACCGTTAGAAGTTGAGTTATAACTATTCGGTGTGTTAGAGGTACTTGAAGTTCCCGATGTAGAAGCTTTTAGTACACCAGTTGACGCATCTTTCCAGACACCAATATTGATGTCATTATGCTGGTTAGACTGCATTTCGATGGTTTCTGCAGTTGGTACTACAGTAATTTCCCACAGACCAGTTACTTCATCATCAATGGAACCGTGTATTGAACTTGCAGTTAAACTTGAACCAACAAAACGGGCATACTTTGGCTTAATGCAGCTGGTAGCATAGTAACCGATATACGGAACTGGTTTATTATCAACAAGGGCAACATCAAGTGTCAGATTGGAACCTACTACACCGTTACTGTCTACTACAGCGGTTTTGAAATCTGTGTAACTGGTTGTTTTACCTTTCTTATCAGAAGGAAGATATGCATATACCAGATCCAGATTTACCGGATCGTAAGCTGCAATATGTACACCACCTGCGGCATCAACGGCTACCTTACAGTATTCACCGGCAGAGTCATACTCAGTACCAGTAAATACGGCGACAGGTGTTGACCAGTTACCTTTATCTGTTTTTCCTGCATTTGAGACCGTAGGCTTATCATTGTAACTGTAGTATAAAGTTCTGTCAGATCCATACCAAACAGCAACAAGAACATCATCAACAGTAGCACCCTGCTCTGAAACTACATCAAGACAAACATACTCTCCTGCACGATTACCGGTGTTAGACCCTGCAATCATACTGACAGTGCCGTTCCGGTAATCATACATTTTAGCTGTATCATAATCCGTGAAGTCACCAAATTTTTTGTCAGCGTTTACCGGTATAACCTTGATGTACATCTTATTCTTCCAGGTGTTAACGGTGTTTTTATTTCCTCGTGGTGTAGATAATTCTGTTGTTCCGTTTTTTGTATTACCATCAGTTGATGGGAACGGAACATTACCAACATCCATTACAAAAGCATTGTAGTCACCTTGGTCATAAAAGCCGATAACCGTATACATTTCTGCATTTGCAGCAACATTTCCATATTCATCACATACATAGAAATGGTCTCCGTTGTTAATCTTTGCAGTCTTACCGTTTACAGTTTCTTGTATCCAACCTCCACGATCATTTGTTCCATCTGTACCCAAAACTTCCCGCACATAAGATGTAGTTGTTTCAGCATTCGATATACCGTGTCCAGTCTTAAATCTGATTTCATCACTCATTGCATCATAATAAGCAAGATATACATAGGTATCATTGCCATGTACAGTAGTTACCAGTGAAGGAGATTTAATACGCTGTTTATCAAAGTTTGCAGTGCCTGATATGTTATATCCTATGGACTCTAACCGTAAGGCATTTTCACCATTATATGTACCATCTTTATGGCGACCACTTACACCCCATTTACTGCTAAAGAAGTTGAATTTATCAGCAGTATCAGAGTTAATATCACCACCGGCAGCAACACCGTATGAATTACCTGATTTGTCATATGTAAAACCAACTGAAGTAAAGAAGTCATAGCTTCCTACCCAATACTGATAAGAATAATTCTGACTTGTTGCACTTCCACCCATTGAGAAGTACAGCGGGCCGTTTACAAATGCAAAACCGATTTTGCCGTCTGTCGGGCGGATCTTCATAATAGGCTGCTCAATCTTGCCGGAAATTGGGATGGCGGCTGCAGAGTTGAATTCCCATACGTCAAAGATGACATCATCAGTAAGGCGGTTATTGTTCGCATTGTTGGGCACACGGTTATAGCCATACTTGTTCTTATCAGCATAGGTACTGGCATCAGTAATTCCCTTTTCATAAGAACCATGAGCATTGTTATCGTTCTCATTGTTAAGAGAAGGAACACCGTTAACTTTTACTGCGTAGCGAGCAGATTTTCCACCAGTAGCAGAATCATCTGCCGTAGTAAGACTAGATACCGTAAGCGTTGTGCTGCTACCTAAGTTAAATCCTGTGAACGTTACCGTTTCTGCACTACCGGTGCCACCAGCTTTAGTCTTGGTAACAATTCTTACCGGATAGTGTCCCAATGCCGTCCGGTCATACATACTAGGTGTCTTCTTAGACAGAGTACTTAATGCTGTGGTTACGCCTGTTATATAGGGAACAACATCCACGGTGTACACGTCTGTAGAAGTTTTAGCAGTATAGGATACGGCAGTTCCAGAAAGTGTCGGGGTACCGCGGTCTTTTGCAGAGGCAGTAATACCCACATCAAGAGCTGCCACGTCTGCAACTTTTTCCGTATCCAGATAGAGGGTCCATTTTACGTTATGGCCGTATGCAGGGGTAATGTAATCCACCGTATCGGTATCTCTAGTACCGGCAGGTACGTCTTCGATGATACCGGCAGTTACCAGTTCACCCCAGGTTGGCTGAGACAATGCAGCAGCCCAACCGGCTCCTGGAAGTGCGCCATCTGTCAATGAGCTTCCCAGCGTCCAGTTTCCGGTATATGATCCATCTGCATCTTTTTCATAGGTTGCAAGGTTTAATGCAGTACCGCGGTTAAAGCCTGCCACCGTAACCTTGATTTCAGTAAGCAGCGTATTATCGTGGGCAATACCTTCAATCTTTATTTTACCGGAAACTTTCGGATCACGGTCGTAAACACTTGGGGTACTGGCATTCTTGTTGGAATCCTTGAATGTAGCTGACGGCAGGTCACCTTCCAGTTCGATATGTCCCTGCAGGCCACCAACGGTTGCAGCTGAAGCTGAACCAAAGATTGAGTTGTCATTCAGGTTGTTCCAGTAGAACGGCGTAATGACTACTGTAGGTGCAGTGGTATCACGAAGCTGTACATCCATTACCACATTGAGCGTTGCTTTCTGGCTGTCGGTTCCACAGGTAGTTGCTTCAGTGGAATCCCAGATATCAAAAGTAAACAGGTTTTTGCCGTCTGCAATGTCTTTTCCACTCTGTTTAGTGAGGAAATCCTTTACGGTAAATTCGATACTGTCAGCGGTAAGTTCTGCCTGATCTGCAGATTGCGTTCCAAGGTCTTTCAATGCAGCATCAGCATAGTATGCAGTATTGTTCCACGTAGTATTTGCCGTATCGTAGGCGCGTACTGCATAGCGGTATTTAATATCCCCGTTACCGCCGATTACTTCCGGAACAATCTGGGTAAGTCCTTTTGCGGTAAGGGCTGGTGCACCATAGGTACCCACAGAAAGTTCTGCAACTGCATCTTCCCAATTGCCGTACAGTTTACTGCTGCCTTTTATCTGTTCATCGGAAGAAATGCTGCCGTTTCCATTGGTATCAGTTGCCAGAATGACACCGGCAAGACGAGGAGCATTATTACTTACGTAAGCAGCTTTCTGCATGTTGGTATTGTTGATGGCTGTGCCGGTTCCATTGTAATAGGAAAGCTTTGCACCGCCATCTACATACAGCTTGTTAACACCAGCTGCATCAGCACTTGGCCAGCTGTATGAAGCATAAGAGGCATTACCTGCAATACCAATACTGTAGTTACCGGCTTTATCAAAGGCTACGTAGTGTACTTCAATAGGGCCGTCAGGAATGTTTTTGGAAACGATGCTGGCGTTCCAGGTATAGGTTGTTCCCTGTTTGCCAAGGTATTCCTCTACCCCATCGCCATCATCATTGGCAATGGAAACCGGGTAACCGGTAGTGGAATTTACTGCAGCCCCGGCAGTTTCCTGAATAGTGTTGTCTACGACAATTGCCTGTGCAAACCAGGCATCTTCTGTGTCACCGGTGTACAGCGGATTACCTTTCAGGTTTACAGAATCACTGGAAACAGAATCAATGATGTACATGGCACCACCGATTTTTACCAGACCACCACGGTGAATTCCTTCATCAGTGGTGAAAGTAAGAACATTGAGGGCACTGCTGTTTCTGCCAACGTTGATTTTGCGCCAATACAGGCCTGAATCATAGTCCAAACCGCTGATCAACGTGTCATTGGTGAGGGTGTTTGCCCCAGACGTACGCTTTTTAGGCAGTAACGGGTCATAAATCTTAGCCCCGCTGGTACTGCGGCGCATGAAGTAGAAGGCAACAAAGTCTACACCTGACTGAGCGTTGGTGCCCACAGCAGCTTCTTTTACCTGAGATTCCAGCGTATAGAAACCGTTACTCTGTTTTACATCCGGTGAGATTTTGTAGTTGTTGTCATCTGCACCGATAAGGTCTGGCGCAACGTTGTCATAGCGGACAGATACCTGACGGGTCGTTTTACCAACGGTACCAGAGGCAGCGTCTTCTGCATAAATTTCAAAGCTGCAGGTACCAAGACCGGTGGCCGTTGAAAGCTTGTATTTAAAGTAAACGGTTTTTCCGTCATCAGTACGTTGAACGCTGTTATCAGCAGTTTTTACCGAACCGTCTTCTACTACCGCAGTGCCGTTAATCTTCAACAGATTAACCGTATCACCATCGGTAACACTACCAATGAGATACCAGGTACCACGAACATACATGTCATCAGTATATTCACGGGATGCTGTAATACCAAAGTCAGGGACATTACCGTCACCACCAGTCATGGTAATGCCGTCTGTGCCGGACTGAATCAGATACAGGGCCTGTTTTTCACCGATAATAGGATTTGACGAGTCAAATTTTACGTAGCGTGTTTCTTTATCGCTGAATTTACCATCTTTATCACGTGCAATAACACGCAGTGCAATGTTATTCGGATCGGTTCCGCTGGGGTTGAATTCACCATTTGCATTCAGGTTTACTGTCCATGACGCACCGCTGAGTGTTGCAAGGATACCGTAATCTGCAGGTGCATAGCCATCGGCAACGGTACTGCCGGCAGCCCATGCCGTATTGGTGGCGCCTTCTTCAAAACTGTAGGTTTTCATGTTGTATACAGAGAAACCTGCGCTGGCCAGATAATCAAGATCGGCTGCAGTAAGTGAGAATGTACCGCCATTTTCTGCGAAGGTACCGAATGTCTTACCAGTCCATGAACCTTTTTCATGACTGTTGGAAATTACCTGTACCCATACGGAATCAACACCGATTTTAGCAGCATCAGAACCTTTTACGTCTGTTGCCGTACCATAGGCTTTTACAGCCCCTCCAAGGGTTTCCCCGTTTCTGGACGGAGAATCCAGAGAAACAGAGGGTTTGTCACCCTGAGGGTCAAGACGGATAGGGAATGATTCTGTGCTGACGTTACCGGAAGCATCAATTGCTTTAATCCAGAGATACAGCTTAACGTTGGTGCTGAATGCACCGGATTCGATATCAGCTGCCGTGGTAATGCCATAGGCAGTTAAATAGGTATTCAATTCCGTATCATGGGTTGTCTGCAGGGAACTGTCGGTATCGCCATCAAAGTAGACGAACCATGACGTAGAAGCATCTTGAATCTGCTTGTAATCGTGAATGGTTTTGCGGTTTGCCGAAGCGATGGTATTGCTTCTGCCATCAGTATCGTACCAGGTGGTAAGCGTTGGCCTTGTTACAGATGCAAGGGTGCCTGCATCAAGGGGCTCTACACCAGGATCTGTGGATACCCCGTAATATACGGTACAGTCTGAGTCTACGGTACCATAGACACTGACACCACCACTGACAGTATCGGTAGCTTTAGGACTCATCTGTTTGATAACGGGAACCAGATAGTCAGCCAGGAAGGAACCGGTCTGTTTACTGGTGTTGTTAGCTTTATCGGTGGCTTCTACAACCAGGGATACGGTGCCGTCAAATTCGTGCAGGTCATCGGAACCGTCTGGTCCAGTTCCCAGAACAGTGGCATCCGAAAGTACGAATTTCAGGATGTACGTATCATCCTGTTTGTTATCAGCAGTAATGTCATTACCAGCAGCAGTTGCGCTTACTACCACATTATTTGCAGCTCTTGATACGCTGGTAAAGGTTATTGATCCACGTACGGTATCAATAAAGTTGGTATCGTGAGCCTTTACTTTTACCCAGACATAGCGGTCTTTGCCGCCCATCTTCAAACCGGAATAGGTTTGAGCAAAATCAGTGGGCTGACTTTCGGTTTCAGAGAATGCCAGACCATTGATTTCAACCGAAGGAGAAGTTGTATCGACAGTCAGGTAGAGGATGGTGCCGGCATCTTTATCTTTTGGAGCATTTCCGGAAGGTGTATAGCCGTAGCGGTATTTATCTCCATCTTCAAGAACAATGCTCTGAAGGGTTGCATCTGCGGTTGACGTAAATGTGGTACCTGCAGCATCGGTTGCTTTAAAGTAGATGGTACAAGGACCGTCAGTATCTTCTTCGCCAGATCCGGTATCGATGGACCAGGTGCCACCATTTCCTAAGGTAATATCGTCCCAGGTACTGTTATCCTTTGACCACTGGAATGAGGTAATACCGTCATCGTCGGTGATGATACCGTTGAGTTTCGAGTTGCCTTTCAGCCAGATACGGTTAGCAGCAGACATGGCGGTTTTTGAACTGTCATCACTTACCAGAGACAGGGTCGGGAACGAGATAACCGGGCGATCAGTGTTCATGTCCACGCTGTATGTGGTGTATTGGCCGGTAATGGTGTACGCACGTGATACCGAACCACTTGACAGCGTGTCCTTATATATATTGCAGTTTCCGGCGGCATCGGTTACTACCGGCAGCAGATATAGAGTAGCTTTACCATGGGTTGTTTCATCAGCACCGCTGAGGGTGTTGAAATCAAGTTCATAGCCGTCCCAGTTCAGGATCGATGAGGCATCGGTGATGGTGTCCGTTGTATTATCTGTCTTAGTGAGGAGCGTCCATGCTTTATTTTCACCTTTAGCACCAAAACTATCAGCAGTGACATTACTCAAAGCTGTGGCAGCGGTTGCATAGTACAACTGGAATGTAGAAGGATCAATTTCCGTTACTTTACCGTATACCGAATGGGTGCCATTGATGGTACCGGCTGCAGGAGAAGTTATACTTGCCACCGGAGCGGTAGTATCTACTTCAATTTTGCAGACACGGATTTCGCTCTCGTTTTCAGCATTATCATACCCTTTTACGGATACCTGATATGATTTTCCATCTTCCAGATTCTTAAGATCCTTATTTGCTGAAATCGTAGTACTCCAGGTGGTATCAGTACCGTTACCGGTAAATGTGAAGGTCTGGCCGGTAATTTCATTTCCACCGATAAACAGTTTCCAGTTTCCTTCTCTTACACCGGAAGCATCATCAGAAACAGTACCGGATACGGTGATATCCTGAACCTTGTTGGTGCGGCGGGTCTGGTCACCGGTATAGGTGATAATGGGAGCGGTGTCATCAATGTTAATGATAAGAGTTTCTGGTGCACCTACGTTTCCAGCCCGGTCAGTCGGTGTAAAGGTTATGGTATTTCCCCGTCCCGCTGCAAAACCACTGAAGCCAAAGCTGAACGTTTCGGTACCGTTATCAGGGCGGGTGGTGAAGGTATCAGTGATATCAGCTGAAGTATCGCCAGCGTCTTTACCTGCGGGATGAATCGTGTAGGATACGGTATCCACACCGCTACCTGATTCGGTATAGGCTCCTTCAAATTTCAAAGAGGTGGCTTTGAACCAGGAATCATCATCTTTGGTTTTTCCGGCAACTTTCAGGTCAGCAGAGTTCCAGACAGGAGCCGCCGTATCAATGACAAAGTTCCAGGTAAGCACATTACTGGTACGTCCTGCCACATCGGTACCGGTAAGGGTCAAAGACAGGGTGCCGTTGTTATTACTATTACCTTCAACAGATACAGTGTATTCTGTGGATTTAGTAAAATCAGGTGTTCCTGAAAAAGTTGGCTCTGTATAGGAGATACCATAAGTTACAAATTCTGATTCAGAAATATCGGTGTTACCCAGTTTTGCGGTGAGTTTCAAA
>JAZLJW010000196.1:0-2027 GCA_045597345.1 Treponemataceae bacterium | reverse complement strand
ACTTAAGGACTACAGGCATCTTATACCCCTGTATGGTCTGCTCTTTGCCGTTCCCGGCATTCCCAGTGTGTATTATGGCAGTGAATGGGGAATCAGGGGAATGCGGAATGAGCAGGGGGACCGGCAGCTCCGACCTGCGATTCCTCCTTTTGCCCGGGAGATTCCGGATTTTGCAAAACCTGATTCGTCTTTAGCGTACGGAGCTCTGGAACGGGCTATAAAAAACTACGCTGCCATACGGAGAGAAAATGTGGCATTGCAGAAAGGCTGCTACCGGGAAATCAGTGTTACCAATACGCTGTTCGCTTTTGAACGGGATTTTTTTGGAGCAAGGACTCTGGTCATCTGCAACTGTGCTGAGTATCCTCAATCATGGAATTTCCAGACGGTACCGGGCGGCACATGGAAGAACCTGCTGACCGGCCAGCTGGTGTCATTGGGACAGGGAGGCTGTACTGCCCTGACTGTTCCGGAAAACAGCGTAGTATATTTTGCCCGACAGTAGGGCAACCCGGAGAAACTCAGAAAATGGGTGCCAGCGGCAGAAGCAGGTGCCCCACAAACCGGCGGAACAAAGAAATCTTTTTATATGTTTCCAAGGTGTATTCCTGACAGAATTGCAGTGTTTCCTGGAAGTCCCGCTCCATATCTGCTATTTCCGGTATCTGACTAAGCAGTACGCCACATTCAAAATGGGTCGACAGACTGCGGTAGTCAAGATTGATGGTTCCTACTGTTGCAAGAGTTCCATCGCTGATGCATACCTTTGAATGGATAAAGCCCTTCTGGTAACAGAATACCTGTACACCGTTCTGAATCAGTTTTTTCAGGACGACTCTGCCAACACACCAGGTAATGTAGTGATCGTAGGGCATAGGTACGATAATCTGTACCTGTACGCCACGTTTTGCCGTCATGATGAGTGTATTCAGCAGGTGATTGTCAAAAATGGCATAGGGAGACATGAAGTGTGTGTAGGTACGTGCCTGGGTAAGTGCATGTATATACACATCTTCTGCCAGATCATCGGTATTGAATGCATCATCACCATAGGGGAGCACTATGGGGTTTGTACCGCTGTCTGAACGATTGCCTGCGTATGATTCAGCAACAGCGGTTATGAATCTCTGGCAGTCATCCTGCGGATTACTGCGGTGGGCAAGATGCCAGAGCTCCAGGAACAGGGCATTAAAGGTAATGACTGCGGGTCCTGTCATGCGTATTGCAGCATCCTTCCAGTAATCAAATTTATGATGCCCGATGTTCACATATTCATCTGCAATATTAAGACCACCGGTATAGCAGATGGTGTTATCAATAACGGTGATTTTCCGGTGGTCACGGTTATTAAGGCTTACATCAAAAAATGGAATGAAAGGCAATATGGTTTTTGCCTGTATACCGAATCCAGCAAGATACCGCTCGTACTGTGGCCGTGCAAATGAAATAGATCCCCATCCATCATACAGAACCCGCACTTCTACACCTGCAGCTGCCCGTTCCTTCAGCACTTCCAGAACCTGCTGCCAGAATTCTCCCGGAGCAACGATAAAATATTCAAAGAAAATGGATTTCTGTGCAGAACGTAAATCAGCCAGATACTGTTCAAGCATGGCTTCCCCGCAGTGGTAGTAGGTGCATGTACCGGCAGTATACGGAATGTATCCTTCTGATTGTCTCAGATATACATCAAGCCCTGCCAGATTACTGGTATCCACCGGGGCAAGGATTTCTTCAGAACGCAGCAGACTTTCGCGGATTGGCTCTTTAATGGTCATCAGCCGTTTTTTTGTGCTGATGCGTCCCAGGTTAATGATATACATAAGGTACAGACTGATACCTACAAAAGGGACTGCCAGCACTGGAATCATCCAGGCAATTTTGAATTCATTTTTTGTATTGGTACTGAGCAGATAAATGACAAAAACAAGGGAGAGGGCAAAGTTTATTCCCCAGTACACTTCCTGCTGTTCGTTAAACAGAAAGATATAGAAAACGGCAAATGCAACCTGTGCTGCTATTGCGGC
>JAZLJW010000195.1:0-30650 GCA_045597345.1 Treponemataceae bacterium | reverse complement strand
TGCCGGATGATTAGAAATAGGTAGGAGCAACACATGGAACAAAAAGAAAGCACTTTTTATGATTCAGTAAGTGAATTGGTCACTGCAACAATAGATAATATCGTAAAAGTTGAGCAAAACGGTTCTGAGTGTGCCGGAGTTACAATTCCCCTGCCAAACCAAGAATTACTTACCCTTGCAGCTGGCGATCTTGTCGTATTAGCAGGAGCAGCTTATTCCGGGAAAACTTCAGTTGCCATGAACCTTGCAGGCTTACTAAGTATGCAGAATAACTGTCCAACCGGTTATTTCAGTACCGGTCCAATGGAATATATCGATTTAGGTAAACGTTTTATCGCATTTGAGTCTGGAATTTCTTTAGCAAAAATGCATTCGGGTAAACTGTCTTATGACAGTTTGGAAACTATTGAGAATGCAGCAAAAACGTTGTATGAAGCGCCGCTGTATCTGAACCAAACTCCTAATCCATTTTTTGCAGAATTGGAATGTACGGCAAGAATGATGGTTGAAGAGCAGAATGTCAAAGTTAT
Organism: Treponemataceae bacterium; assembly: GCA_045597345.1. Lineage (GTDB taxonomy): Bacteria > Spirochaetota > Spirochaetia > Treponematales > Treponemataceae > Treponema_I. Next base: position 30,120 of record JAZLJW010000195.1, on the reverse strand, counting down.
TATCATAGACAGTCTGGAATACATGCAGGAACTGGTAGATTCTGAACAGGATCAGTATCGTTATGCACTGGAAGCCCTTTTAAAAGATTTGAAGGACATGGCTAAGAACCTTGCAGTTTCGATTGTAGTACTGACTGAACTGAGTGATATCGGTGCCAATCAAAGAGCTTCACTGAAAAACTTCAAGAGGTACATGATTATCCCCCGCTCTGCTGATACGGTTCTCATTCTGAACAGACAACCTCAAAACGACGGAACTGTAGAACTCAATCTGAGTGTACCTAAAAATGCCCATGGCAGAACATTCAGCGTTAATTATCTCAGGTTCATATAAAAAAAAGCCCCCGACAGCTACGCAGTCAGGGGCCAGTGTGAAAACTTATAAACAGTCAGGATAAGCTCAGCTTACCCCGTACTTATTATCTCTTGAGGTTCAGAACAGTATCCAGCAGTGTATCTGCCGTCTGGATGGTCTTACTGTTGGCCTGGAAACCACGCTGGGTAACGATCATGTCGGTCATCTGTTCGGTCAGGTCAACGTTGGACATTTCCAGTGCACCGGAGAGCATGGTACCTTTACCGGCAATACCGCTGGTGCTGATGTTGGCAAGACCAGAGTTGTTGCTTGCCATATAGGTGTTGTTACCGGCTTTTTCAAGACCGCCCTGGTTGGTAAAGCTGGCCATGGCAATCTGTCCGATAGAACGGGTGGTACCGTTTGAATATACACCGGTGATGATACCGCTGGCGTAAATCTTGAAGTTATCAAGATAACCCATGGTGTAACCATCCTGGTAGAAGGATTTGGTAGAAGATGAAGAAGCACTCTGGGTAATGGTGTTTTTCATTGAACCGATGGTTCCAACATTGATGTTCAGGGTCTGGCGGAGGGGGTTACCGTCTTCGTCAGGGTTGGCACCAGGAACGGTAAAGCTTGCAGCAATGGCAATTTCACCTTCAGGGTTTGATACGTTACCGGCAGAGTCGATTACTGATGCCAGACGACCGTAGTTATCAAAGGTAACGGTAAAGGTATTTTCCATACCATCAGTACCGCCAAGACCTACACGGGTCTGGGTTTCAGCTGCGTTTTCTGCATCAACGTTTACGGTAGCAGTCCACTGGTTGTCAGTGCCTGGTACACGGGTAAATGATACCGACAGCATGTGTTCGTTACCAAAGCTGTCGTAAATCTTGGTTTCAGTTCCCCAGGTAGCTTTTACAATATCGGCTTCAGAAGCGCCTTCAGCAATAAGGGGAGTATTTTTATCAAGGTTACAGGCAAAGTCTACGTTCTGGGTAGCTTTTGCTGGATCTTTTGATCCGATAGGGATAATCAGGTCTTCAGTGGTTCCGGCAGTGTTGATGACCATTTCGCCGTTCAATTCCTGAGCCATCCATCCCTGTACTTTCATACCGGAAGCTGGATTAACCAGAGTACCGTCCATATCAACACCAAAGGTACCGGCGCGGCTGTAGAAAGTCTGTTCGCCGTTTTTCAGAACGAAGAAGCCGTTACCCTGAATTGCCAGGTCAGTAGATACACCGGTGGTCTGCAGGTTACCCTGATTAAAGATAGTATCTACCGAAGCAATGGTCATACCAAGACCGATTTCTTTAGGGTTTACACCACCAATCTGTTCAGTTGGAGCTGCAGCACCTACAGTCTGCTGGCTGATCATATCCTGGAAGTTTACGCGGCCACGTTTAAAACCGGTAGTATTAACATTTGAAATGTTGTTACCAATTACGTCCATACGGGTCTGATGATTCTGCATTCCTGAAACACCAGCATAAAGTGATCTCATCATAGTTCGTTACCTCTTCTCTATCGTGTCCGCGTTATTCAGCGTAAACCTTTACAATTTTGTCCATGCTGTACAGCATGCCGTTAACCTGTACCATTGGTTCTGCACCTCTGGTAGCTGCTTCTACATATCCGGTAACCTTTGCACCGTTCATATCGATATCAACGGTTTTACCGATGGTTGTAGAAGCTTCTGAAGACATGAGCATGTTTGCCATTCTGGTAAAGCTGGTACTCATGTTGGTCATCTGTTCCAGTGAGGAGAACTGGGCCATCTGTGCAATGAATTCAGTGTTTTCCATAGGACTGGTAGGATCCTGATTGGAAAGCTGAGCAATCAGCAGTTTCAGAAAATCATCTTTTCCCAGTTCATTACTGGTGGAACGTCCCAGTTCAGCAATATTCTTGCTGTTCTGAAGATTAACTGCATTCTGTACTGCCAGCTGTTCCTGTGCACTCATTCTTGTATCAATGGTATTTGCCATGTTTTCCTCTTTTGGCAGCCTACGCTACCAGATTTATATACGTTGTACTGCTACCTGCGCCTTCAATACTGTCATCCGGCATATTATCCAGATAACTGTCACTTGACCGTTGTGCAAGAGCAGCATTCAGGTTTTCATATATACGGTCCTGATTTTCCGGATTACCCTGCTGGCTGCTTCCCTGAGAGCCAGTCCAGGTAAGGTCAAAACCGTTTGTGTCAAAACCGCTTGCAACAAAGGCTTGTTTCAGCTCATTCATACTCTGCTTGAATGCATCGTATGCTTCTTTTGATGCAACCACGATCTTTCCTGTAATCTGATTGTCGGATAATTCAAGACGAATCTTAACATTTCCCAACTGTTCAGGATGTAAAATTAAATTTATGCTTCCCTTGTTATCGTTTTTAAGAACGATGGAACCTGTCTTAACAAACTCACCGGCATTATTCTTGATTTCTTCAGAAATCATTGAGGTAAAATCTGTTTTGGTAAGGCCAGCTTCGATAGAACCGGTATAGGCACCAGTCTGATTATCCTGAAAATACTGCTGTTCAGCCTGCTGACCAAGATTCAGTGACATTTCTGCACTGTTCTTTCCGTCAAAAGCTGTCATGGTAACCGTTTTTCCTGATCCCTGGGCATCCGGAACTTCAACCGTCCGCTCATCAACTACGGAAATCGATTCCATAACTGTTCCGGACTTCTTTCCTTTTACGGTTTTCTTTCCGGCATCAATGGCGTTTACTTCATCAGTTTCAACAGTTTTTTCATTCAATATTACTGGATTCTGATGTACTGCTTCTGGTGCAGGCATAGTAATTGCTGCAACAAGATTTTCTGCCGCTACAGGCTCTGCGTCTTCATCAGAAAAACCAAGAAAACGGTCAATTTCTGCATCAAAATCGTTTTCTTCCTGAGCGGTGAACTGAATCTGAACACCGGTATACATTGTTCCGTCATCTTCAAATGACACTTCCATATCAAACGGTTCCAGTTCCGGCATATCCGTAATACGGGCCATCTGGTTCTCAAATGCCATGAAAGAAACATCCTGCTCAACGGTAACATTTTCACCTGTAAAAATGTCATCGGTTTCAGATACTTCCGTAACGACAACAACTTCAGGTGGTACCTGTTCTGAATCGAGAGAATTTACTTGTGTCTGAGTGTTTCCATCCGTGGATTCTGCTGCTTGAGCACGCTCCATATAAGAGCTGAATGAAGTTTCAACCGGAACAGTATTGCTCTTTCCCTGAGCCGACTGTAACAATCCGTCAATAGACGGCATATTCAGGCTTTCACCTGAAACCGGCTGAAAGTTCAATGGATACATTGGACCTCCATCACTGCAAAGGTCCTGTACTATTCTCAGTTGCTTGGTTTATTTACCATTTTGCGCTGGATCTCAGCAACCCGGTCAGCGGGCATTAAAGACAGCCAGTACGAAACCTGAGAAGAACTTCCGGCAGCTTCTGCAATTTCATCACATTTGCGCAAGGTATCAATCATATCCTGATCGTCCATGGCAAGAAGAATGGCAACTGCATTAGCCGGCGCCATACTGTTTAAGTTTGACGCATTCTTTGCAATGTTTACTTCTCTATCATCGTACTTTTTCTGCATATTGTTGAATGTTTTTTCACGTTCTTCCTGAGATTCCCGCCGGTCTTCCAATTCCTGAGCAATCTGCTGGTTTTGAGCTTCAAGGGTAGCAATGTCTGCTTCACGTTTATCCAGTTCCTGACGCCTGATTTCCAATTCCTGAAGTCTTTTTCCCAAACGTTCACTATCCAGGTCAATTACTGTCAGATTACCCGTTTCCGTAATGGCTTCTTCACGCTGCGGAGTTTTACCAAAAAGAGAATATACAGGGGCAAATGTTGATTTTGCATGGATGACACCCAGATAATCAAACCACATGAGTGCCAGTAAGAATAAAATTATTACCAGAAGAAGCATGACAATTGTCTTGCCTATTGTTTTCCCAATACCCACAGTATATCCCCTTTTTCTATACGTATAGTATAAGATTAGCGGTCTGCAAAGTCAAACACGACAGCTCCAGACACCTGTTTCCCTTTTGGATTTGATGGATTGTACAGCAGTTTTGCACCAACTTTTGCTTTTGACTCAGTAAGAGAACCAAAAGGCAGGCTGCCTACAACATAGCATTCCAGAGACAACTGATGATTGACTTCTGCATTCTTATACCCACCGGTATACGCCTTTTTTGCAAAGCGGAAAAAATCTCCACTTTCTATCGGGCTTCTTACATCCACATCATATCCGGCTTTTACCGCAAATCGATTTGCATACAGTCCAGGTATCATGCGTTTCTGTATTTCTGTAGAAAACAGGATAACGTCTGCAGAACCGGCAGCAAGAGTGGTATTATCTGATGAAGGGGGCATAAACGATGCAGATACTGTCACAAAAGGCAGATACACTGATGCTCCAAGTCCAAGATTTGCCATCCATGCAGAATTAGTCGTATTCCATAATTTTGCATATGAAGCATACGGTATAACATTCAAAGAAAATCCTGCCTGTACGTAGGGAGATGGACCTTTTTTCACCAGATATCTGATTTGAGTCTGAAACTGACCATTGATAACAGTATATTTTGAAGTAAGATTATTGACCATCTGCGGGAAAAATACCAATGACTGTGTCCAGTTCCGGTCCCACCAATACCAGTAGGTAGATACCATAAGGTTGTTATAAAATTGGTTTTTTGGCTGCTTAGGGCCACCTTTGAGTAACAAAGATAACAGTTCCGGAATTTCCCCATTATAATCAGTGTGATAAAACTGACCAAAGGTTCCCCAATGGAACATTCCAGTGTCTCCATTGAAATCAACCGAAGCAGTAACCTGATTCAACCATGGTATGTACCCGGCTCCAATTGAAGTAAAGAAACATTCAGCTGGATCAGAGGTAATCCAACCGATACCGGGACTTATTAACGGAGCTTGAGAAATGATATGCTGGTCGTAGGGATGCGCTTCAAATGGAAGAAATGTTCCCTTGTTCATATAGCCCAAAAGATGATAACGGGTTACTTTTTTTTCATCAGAAATCGTTGAAACATCTTCTGCATATTCAGTACCTGGAAGTAACGGTATGGTTGTTCTTGGCAAAAGTTCAGCCTGAACAATCTCCATCCCTTCTGATTTCTTACTGATGGCAGCAAACCGACTGGGTGTAATCATGACAGGGTTATATAAGCCACCGGATACATTAGACTGATCAAAAGAGCATTCCATACTATATCCAGTATCAGAATGAACTATGGAAACTTCAGCACTTCTTGGGAAAGCTCCTGGTACAACAGCAGCGCCATTATCCATGGTAGTGCCGGCAACACTCAACGAATACCGGTTGTCTGTACCCGGAATTCTTACCAGATATCGGGGGATAATGGTTTCAGGAAATGCACATCGGGCAACAAGTTCTAACGGAGTATCGGAAACAAGAGAATACAGACCCAGATTCCACTGCCCATGTATTTTTTCAAGCACCGTAACGGTATCATCAGGTCCTGGAGCTATAGCATATAATTCATGATTTATGGGGAATTCCTTTTCGAACAAGGGGTCTTTCCCCTTTAATGTGTAAACCGAAAGTACGCTGTTATAGTTTTTCGTTTTTATTCCGGCCAGTCCATAACGATTATCGGGTAATGTAAGGAATGTACAGGTACGCATATCATCAATTTCTGATCTGACGAAAAAACCGGTTCGGCGGTCATACACCTGTGTACGATACCGGTTATCCTGATCAGGAGCAAAACAACTTACGGCAAACCGGGTACCATCCGGTGATACTGAAAATCCATGAACCGTTGCATCAATCTGTTTCCAAACCCTTCTATGTCCATAAGAGCCATCTGCTTTTACAGGATAGAATACGATATTCTGATGAGAAAAATCACAAACAGCCACACCGGGCTCGTATCCCCCTATAGGATTCAGAAAATCAAGAGAGAGCAATTCATTTTGATTCTTTAAAAGCGGTTCTATGGATGCATCAGTAAAGACAGGGTCTGGAATCTGATTGTAAAATTCAGACCATACGGTTGTTAATGATTTTCCATACACTTCCTTGAATACGCCGTAAGTCATTGAAACATACAGATGACTTGCTTCCTGCCAGAACTTTGTATATTTTTCTTCTCCGTAGGTTTCCTGCAGATACCGGGCAAATGCGCCACCCATGTAATAACTCCAGCTTCCTATACCCATGGTATCTCTGGTTCCGGACATCTCTTCCCATCGAAGGGCTTTACCCTCACTTTTTGCCTGCATAAGCGTATGCAGAACATAGCCATTCTGCAAACGTCCTTTTTGTCCGGAGCTTTCCTTTGATACGGTGGCACCTTCAGAGAATCCCCGGGGAGCATTCAGTGCAGACCCCAGACACAACACTCTGTCCAGCAGTTGTCGAACCCGTATTGAATCAGGGTCTGTCATGGTCAATGTAATATGATGAGTCAACTCATGATACAGGACAGAACGAAGGGTATCGTCATAAGAGGCCAGATCCCACGAATCAGGAGCAGCATCATAGATAACCAGATGGTCAAAGGGAAAACTACTCCAATACGCGTTCATTGACTGCGTTTCGCCGGAGACAATAATTGAAAGATGGTCACGGGGTTCTACCCCCAAGGCATGATTTGCATCCAGGTAAACCTGATCTGCAAAAGTAGAAAGCCGGTTTGCTGTATTCTCATGTGCAGGTTCGTATACAATTTCAAACCATTCAGTATGGATGACTTTTGCAGAAAGAGGATGTGACAATTGCGCTGCACAGACATATGATGAAAAAAAGCACAATGCAGAAAAAATAAAGGCTATGAATTTCTTCATAGCCTGAATAATACCGAAAATACAGTAGAAAAAAAAGGTATAACTCTGAAAGAACCGTTACATAGCACCAGCTACAGCTGATCCCAGAGTAATATCATTATCGATACTCAGAATTTCAAAATAGATGTGGCGCTGAGCAGTAAGTACTTCATTGAGATATCCAATAAGGCGGCTGTTCAGGTGATGGGTCTTATAGAAGGTAGTTCCATCACAAACAATACCAACAGGAAGAGCTGCACTGTAGCCTTTACCACTCTTGATTACTGCAGCTGCTACAAGGGCGGCAGAAAGACGTGCAGAACGTTCGATAACTGCATCGAGCAGCGTTGCAATCATGTCAGCATCTTCCTGAGTACCTTTTGCAGCAATGGCACCAAGAACGGTTTCTGCATTTTTAGGTGCATAAAGGAACTGATCCATATTCCGCAATTCAAGTTTATCAAGATTCTTAAGGGCTTCTGCTACAGGAGCAGTAAAGAGACCTTCTTCTGCTGCAGTTTTCAGAATAATGCCGGCAACTGGTCCAAGGTAAGCACCTGAACACATTTTTTCCATAACGTACAAACCAGGAGTATTTGCAGTTTTATCAAATGCCAGATCAAAATCTGAACGCTGAATTTTGTTATAGCGTCCGCTTTCACATACTACAATTTCAGGAACAGGAGCAGGATTACCTTTTGAATCGCGCAGGGCAGCAATCTTTTTAACTTCACCTGGTTCAATATAAGCGGTATTCATACCAGTTCCAAGAATAAAACCAACATATGAGCTGTAAGCGCGGCCTTCTACAGCATTAGAAGCACCGGCAAGCAGCGCTGCAGTAGTATCATTGAGCAGAGTAATTTTTTCAGGACGGTCCCAACCACGGGCAACAAGAGCATCACTGAGACAAGCACCAACCAGAGAGCCTTCTACTTCTTTTGCCTTGATTTCTTTTGAAAAATGCAGTACCTGACCATCACCGTCAGGAGTAATGTTCATGGCATAAGAGAAACAGAAGCCAATGCGTTTAGCTTTGTTTTTCAAGTGGTCAAGGTTCTTTGCAATAGCTTCAAAAAATTCTTTTTTGGGCAGTTCACGTTCAATACCAGGCATAGAAGTCTTTTCAAGTTCAGAAATTGAAGCCTGACCATTGGCATCAAAGGTAACAAGACATGAACGGAAATTAGTTCCACCAGCATCAATAACGATAACACTGGTATTTTTTGGAGCTGATTCAGGTGGGAGTCCCCAGGTAGGAATCATATCTTCAGCGGCAGCCATAGTATTCAGATCACCGGTGCCTTCATCAAGACCTTTCTGCATATCATACAGAAGTCCTTCGATAACGGTATTTACATCATAGGCCGATGCTGCAAATCCATGCCGGCCTAAAAATGCGGTTGCTGTCTGGTAAACATTCATGTTTTTCTCCTTTACCCCTACCGCAGTTGCGGCAGCGTATACAAAATCTTTTATGATTACTTATTCTTTTGATTAATCAGAAATCTTCCTGTACTCACCATACTCACAGCCAGCGTTGGAAAACTTTGCCTGTTCAACGATTTCCAGTGTTTTTCCCTTTGTCTTCTGGAACAGTTTCAATTCACCAAAACCGGTACCACCATTCCATAAGCGATCAAAATTTTTCTTTCCGAGGGGAGATTCGTAATTAACAAACAAGGTTTCATTACGGTTGCAATATCCATCGATATCAAGCAGATATTTCTTATTCTGTGCAGATACTGTCCAATGAAGCAGTTCTTCTCCCTCGACAAATGAAAAAGTGACCTTACTTTTAATCCAGAATTTAGAAAAATTGAACTCGATTTTCTGTCCCTGATACCAAAGAAATACCAAAAGACGGCGTTTCAAAGATAAACCGAATACCTTCGGGCATCCACCGCCAATGTCAAAACAAGTATTATCAAGGGACTGGCCGGAAATTTCGCTGACAAGGTTACACGAAGACAACCATAACCAAGGCGAGGTAAAATCCTTACCCCAGTTTTTATCTGCATATCCATAGGATTCTTCACCAGGAACGATATACTCCTGACCATTGTACACAACTGTTCCGCTGTATTCGGTTTTTACACCCTGAGCATGCCAGTACATCTGAAAAGCATTCAATTTTCTAAAGAACCACGATGTTCCATACCCAGGATTAAACGGTACAATTTTTTTAACTTTCAGGTTCCAGGACATGGAACCTGCATCACTCATCCATTCCGGATGTGCATATTTCTCGGCCTCAGAAACGGTAACAGAACCAGTAATCTGCTTTTCTGAATAAAAACATCTGCCACATTTGAGGGAAAACTCTTTACGGAATTCCTTCCGGAACTCCACTTCACTCATGGGATAAAAATTATGAATCTGCGCAGCATCTGTTCCCCAGGTACCTGCCTTCATCATAAAATAGGAAGGCCGTTCATTTTCAGACAACTGTCCGAAAGATACTTTGTCCGGAGAACGTGCAGGATTTATGAAAAAATACTCAACAAAAAAGGCCTTTGGTTCTCCCGTAGATTTATTGTAACCTGTGAAAGAATGCCACCACCAGTCATAACCATTCCGTTTGAGAAATCCTTTCAACTGATAATTGTTTACACGCAGATATCGTTTTGCTTTACTCATGGGTCTTCCAGAATTACAAGTCTTTCAATGCCTTTGCAATAGTCTTATCTGTTTCTTCAGGTACATTTTCATTAAGAAATTCAAAGCATTCCATGGCAGTACGCTGAATATGTTCATACCAAATCATATATAATTCTTCATCTACAGAGCCTGGATACGGAGCTCCCTGCACATCTGAAACAAGTTTTCTCAGTTTTTCGCCACATTCACGTAATGTATTTTCCATGATTACGATTCCCGCCTTATTTCTGTCATTATAAATTTAAACTGATAGTTTTGCCATCATATTTTGAATCTTTAGTATAAATTACTACTTTTTTTGAGACTTTAATGCGACTCAACAGTTCTTTTGCAGCTGCATGCAGGTCGTCAGCAGTCAGCTGTAATAGAGCAGCTACTTTTTCTTCCCGCATTTCCTGAGTTACACCATATATACTTCTCATAAATCCGCTGAAACCTTTTCCTTTTGGAGACTGCGGCTGAATTTCCTTGCTGTAGCATCCGGTTATGGCTTTTTCCAATTCCGTTGCAGGAAATTCATATGTTGCGGCGATTTCCAAAGCTTCTTCAAATACTTCAAGCGAATGAATGGGATTTGGATCACGATACGACGCAAAAGCTACCGATTCTTCCAAAGTATCATACATGGCAAATGCGCCATAAGCGCCACCCTTTGTTCGGATTTTTTCCCACAGCAGTCCATTGCTTAACCAATGACAAAGAACTGCCTGCGCGGCACTTTCTTTAGTAAATCTGGGAGCCCCATCACAACCTGTTGCTGAATATCCCACCTGTGATTTTGCATCAAAAAGGACATTCTTTTCAGAGTTCCCAATAACCAGGGATTTCAGACTATCCCAAGTTAACTTCTCAGCAGGTACTGGTGCGGTATATCCGGAAATACGTTTTTCAACTGCCTGTTTTACCTTGGTAATGCCTTCTGTCCCGGCAGTAATATTTACAACCAATCCCCGATTGAGAATCATCGATTTCAACTCAGTCAATTCTGAAACTATTTCTGGAAGAGGGCGTTCCAGTAATTTCTGTACATAATAGTACTGACTCAGTCCATTCCACAGTTCATCAATGGTTTTCTGCCGGTTGCGATCACTGTTTGCCCATGTTGCAGCAAACTGATGCCCGGATGGCAAAATAGAAGAAGCCATGTCATTTTTGCATTCATTAAGCAAATCAAGCAGCCGTTTTTCGTCAGAGAAATCTGCAGTTTCAAGACAGTCAAAAATCATTGCGATGGTTTCGTCTGATTTTTCTTCAAGCATTTTTACCGAGAGCAGCAACCATTCCCGGTTAAAAAGCGGATCTGCTGTATCTGTTCCACTGGAAACAAATAACGTTGAACCGAACCCTGCGGCACAGGATGCAGCCAATGATGAAGAAGCAGCCCAATCCAAGCCATTAAAACCAACGCTGGTATAAATGCGGGCAAAAAAGGAAAGAAGCATGAACTGCTCCGGAGTAACACCATCTGCTGGAATGGCAAGATCAACATAGGTAATACCATTGGTTGCCAGATTAGTAACAAAACAGGGAACAGACCCTATTGTCGTTTTTTCTGTTGCAATACGCTCAAGTTTAGCAGTAAGGGTAGAAGGCTTAATATACGGAATTTTTGCAACAGCTGCAGGGTCATCTTCTGATTTCTGCCAGGCATACAATGATTCCTGTTCCTGTAAAATTCTTTTTTTATCTTCCTCGGTTACGGCAGCAAGCCAATTCTGATAATTTTTCTCCATTTCCTCTGCAAAAGAAGCATCAGGAGTTACGGTGATAAGCTTACACCGGGGATTATCAATAAACAGTCTCTTTACCAGTTTCTGAATATACTGAGAATCAGATTGCATTTCAGATTTTACAACATCAAAATATTCACGACTCTTCAATGTTTCAAATGGATGTACCCCATTCATCCACCCACGATATGCATTCTCCATTAATACCAGAGCGTAGGGACCATGTGACCGTTTAATCTCACGATGATAAAAATCGCCTGCCATCACTGCAGTTTCTATATCACTGGCCGGCATACCGTTTTCTGCAATCTCTTTCAGGGTTTTGATAATAATGTCATACACTTTTTTTTCATCACCAGTTTGTACTCCGCGTAACCCTACTCCAAATACGCTGTACGGATAATATGAAGCACTTCCGGACGAAGGTGATAAATCTTCTCCAAGATTGCTTTCAAGTAACGCACGAACAAGAGGTGCACCATCATGACCAAGCAGCAATTCCTCAAGCAGCCACATCTGCATGAGGCTTTTCGTGTCACTGGATTTATCAGTTATCCAGGCAAGATGAACAAGACTTCCTTCTTCTGATTCACCATTTTCATCAGTCCCTTTAGGTCCAATGGTATGAATCTCTTCAAAGGTATCATGTTCCGGCAAGGTAAAAAGAGGTTCATTCAGCGGTGGTTCAAAAGTGTCAAACTGGCTCATGAAGCGTTCATTAATAAAATCTATCTGGGTTTCTGTCGGAATATCGCCCATAAGGAACAGACGGCAGTTTGCCGGTGCATAATGGGTTTTGTGATACATCCTGAACTGCTCATAAGTTAACGACGGTATAACATCAGGATTACCACCACTATCCTCTGCATAACAACTGTTACTGAACAGTGCCTGATCGATTTTATCCTGGGCAACACTTTCAAAACTTGAATAGTTACCTTTCATCTCATTGTACACAACACCCTGAATGGACAGAGCGCCGGTATCATCGATTTCATACCGATGGGCTTCCTGAAGAAAAGTGTTGTATGACAGTTGGGGGAAAAATACCGCTTCACCGTAAACACTCATCAGATTAAAATAGTCTTCATGAACTACTGAGCTTGCCGGATACACCGTTTTATCAGGATACGTCATGGCATTGAGAAATGTTTTAATGCTCTGCTGCATCAGAATAACAAAGGGATCTTTTACCGGGTAGTTTTTGGAACCACACAGTACAGAATGTTCGATGATATGCGTAACACCAGTGGAATCTACCGGTACAGTTTTAAACCCAAATGAAAAAAAGTTTTCCGGATCATCATTCAATAAATGAAGTATTTCCATTCCGGATTTTTCATGCTTCAGGTACACTGCCTGACTTTTATACTGTGGCAGTTCTGTGCAGTCAATTACTTTCCAGCCATTATATACATCATTCTTTTTCATATAGCATCCTTACCAAAGAGTTATCTTGTACCTATCAATACACATATTCATCTTCATCCCTGTCAGGAATGAATAAATCACCACGTTCCCAAGCAGCACGCATAACTGCCAGAAAAGACCGGGTTGCCGAATCGCTGTCGCTTTTCCGGACAGGGAGCAGCAACTGTTCTTCTTCAAGAATCATATCACCCCTACCCGTCGATACATTGCTGAAAATCTTTTGTCTGAATGCCTCATTTTTACCTGCTATCAACAGAGCAATAGCATTGTTTTCCATGGTGCGGAGATAGTTCTGCAAAAATGTGCCGGTGCAATTCTGAATATCGTCCAGGGTAAATAGCTTTTCTTTTAACGAAAGCGACAACTCAGGATCACTGTCTGCAATTTTTTCCAGCATGGAAGATTCCTGGTCTGGAGACATATGCTTCAGAATCGCCGCCAGTGCATTTCTCCCATCAAGTGAATCAGTTTTTTCAGTCTGTATACTGGTGATTTTTTCATGAATTGCTGAATCTATGCGACGTACCGTATCAGGATCTACTTTCTGCAGTTTTGCAAGTCGTAGAAGGGTTTCTTTCTTCTGAGTTTCCGTCATTTCCTTTATTACGGAAGCGGCAAGGGTGGAAGGTAAAAAAGATACCACAAGGGATCTGATGTAATCTGACTCGTCTTTGAGTACCAGAAAAATTTTTGCAGGATCTTCCTTGTTCAAATAAGAAAAGGGTTTACCTTCACTAAAAGGTACTGCTTTTTCAAGCATTTGATGGGCTTTTTCAGGTCCATATGCACGCTCCAGCATGTCTTTGGCAGTATACACACCCCCACTCTGGCGCGACAAGTCGAGTAATGTCTGAAATTCCTTCATGATGGACTCGGCTTCTTGCGGTGATATATCTCTAATAGTTGCAATTTCGGGAATTATCAGATCAACCATTTCACTGGGAAGCAGAGAAATAACTTTTGCTGCCTGATCAACTCCGATAATAGTCAGAAACTTTGCAACTCTGCGGTATTTTGACTCTTGAGTATCATCCGTAACTTTTATAAGGCCATGAGATTCCATAACCCTCATATGATACCATTTTTATGTGGTAAAAGCCATAAGATATAAAAAAAGGCTGCCCTGTAACGAGCAGCCTTATCTCCGGTCAAACCAACTGAACGGGTTATTCTTCTACAGCAAGAAGATCGTCAGTGGTAAGAACCTGACTTTTTTTCTCATCTTCAGATGGAGTCCAGTGCTTGCGGCAAAGGCAAACAAAAGCACCAAGGATGAAGATTGAAGAATAGGCACCACTAATCATACCAACAATCAGAGCAAGCGCAAAATCTTTCATACTATCTGTAGTGAAGAAGTACAGAGCAGCTACAGCCAGTAAGGTTGTAACAGTAGTAATGATTGAGCGGCTCAGTGTTTCAGTCAATGAAAGGTTCATGATTTCAACAAAGTTTTTAGCCTTGATGGTGCGTGAATTTTCACGAACACGGTCAAGAATTACAACCGATGCGTTGATTGAGTAACCAATGATAGTAAGAATGGCTGCCAGAGAAATGGAAACAAATTCCATCTGGGTAAGTGACATAAATGCCAGCATGATGAGAGCATCATGTACTACAGCGATTACTGCACCAAGAGCAAAGTCCCACTTAAAGCGGAATGCAGAGTATGCAAAAATCAGAAGAAGAGTTCCAATTGCAAGCCATATAGATTTCTTTGCCAGTGAATCAGAGAACTGAGATCCAACAAAGTCAGTTTTGCTTACGGCAACGTTTGATTCGCCAAAAGCTGCGTTGAATTTTTCAACAATTGCATTCTGAATGTTTTTGCTTGCTTCAGAATCTGAACCATCATCGCCGGCACGAATCTGGAAAGTGTTTTCAGAAACATCGCCAACCTGTTTGACAGAATACTGGGTAGAACCTTCAAACAGTTTACGAACAGCTTCAATACTTACGGTTTCAGCACCGGTTGGTGCGTAATGCAGGCGGTAGGTTCCTGCAGACAGAACTGATGACTGAGCTGAGCTTCCGAAGAGGTCAGCTGCAGTTACCGATGAAGCAACTGCAGCGCGTGCAGTAACACCTGATACAGTGTTCATTGCAGCAGTTAATTCACCGATTGTTGCATAGTCAACATACGCGAAAGAAATGGTTTCATTTTCTGCACCAACACCAGTTACAACGAAATCAACTTTCTGAGCACTGGTTTCAACACTTACCGTTGATGAACCAACATATGTCAGTTCAATTGCCGTTGGAGCAATCTGAACTTCTTCAATCATACCAGGACGGAAATCAATACCAAAATTAATACCCTGTACAGCAATAGAAACTACACCGGCAATAATAATTACAGCACTGATAATAACAGCTGGAATAAAGAACTTGTTAAAGTTATAAATCTTTTTCATTATTTCTTCCCCCGTTTCAGATCTTCCAGCTGATGCTTACTTTTTCCTGATGCAACACTTCAGTTCCGTAATCGAAAATGAGGCGTGAAACAACAAGAGCAGTGAATACTGATGATACTACACCGATTGCCAGTGATACGGCGAATCCCTGAATAGTACCAGTACCCAGCTGAGAAAGGAAGATTGCAGCGATAAAGGTAGTAATGTTAGAGTCCATAATTGCCCAGAATGCATGTTCAAAACCAGCAGCAACTGCAGCAGCACGGCCTTTACCCAGACGCAGTTCTTCCTTAATGCGTTCAAAGATAATTACGTTGGCGTCTACAGCCATACCGATGGTAAGGATCATACCGGCAATTGAAGGCAGTGTAAGAGTCAGGTTGAATGCTGACAGAATACTGAACATAAAGTACATGTTGAGAATCTGAGCAACAACAGCGTTAATACCGCTTCCCTTGTAGAAAATCAGCATGAAAATCATTACGGCAATCAAACCTACCACAAGGGCCATACTACCCTGACGGATTGCTTTAGCACCCAGTGATGCACCTACAACCTGCTGGCTTTCAACAGTCAGTGGAACAGACAACCATGCAGTCTGCAGAACTTTCTGCAGGTTCTGAGCTTCTTCCAGACCGAAACCGCTGATTGCTACGTTACCGCCAGGAATTGCTTCGCGGATACGTGCATATGACTTTACTTTGTCGTCAGAAACGATGGCCAGACTGTCACCAACATGCTGTGCAGTAAAGTCACCGAAAATTACAGCGCCTTCACTATCCAGAGAAAGGTTAACCTGTGGAGAACTGGTAATACCATCAGTTCCTACAGCAGCTGATTTGATGTGGCGTCCGTCGAGAACTACGTCTTTTTTTACAACCAGATAACCGGTACGTTCATCAAGACCGTAATCATCTTTGGTATACAGACCAAGAACTTCTGTGTCTTCAGGGATAATGCTTAAATCAAGCAGTTCACCGTTAGAAGCAAAAGTGCGGGTCGGATTTTTGCTGTAATATTCATTGAAAGCAGCGGTAGCAGCATCATCAACCAGACGGATATTCAGAATACCTTTACCCATGATAATTGAGTTAATGCGGCTTGCATCTGCACTACCTGGCATTTCAATATAAATACGGTCATCACCCTGCTGACGGATAACAGGCTCAGAAAGACCGAACCGGTCAATACGGCTGGTAAGGGTTTCAATAGCCTGAGCCATAGCATCTGCACGGAAAGCATCCATGTTATCAATGCCACCTTCAACAGCAGCAGCTGCAGCATCAAGATCAGCCTTAACAATAACGCTCATACCGCCAGAAAGGTCCAGACCAAGTTTAACTGAGTTGGTGTACACTTTCTTTGCAGCAAGAATTCCTTCACGATAGTGATTTTCGATGGCATTCATCAATTCAACTTCAGAAGAGAATGAAACCAGAACATCACGAAGATTCATAGATGAAGGAACTTTTCTACCAAGAGCTTTGTAATTTGCTTTAGCTTCTTTTTCGAGGTAAGCAAAATCTGCAGGAAGTGCAGCAGCAGAATCTGACCGTGCACTGGACTTAAGCAGCTCAACATCCTGAGCAGCCATCATGCTTGAGTAATCCTTAATTTTTTCCAGTGAGCTCAATGCAAGAGTCTGGTCTTCTTTGGAGGTCAATCCATACCATTTGATGGATGGCCACAAAAAGCCAAAACAGATTGCAATAACTACCAGAATAATCAATAAACGGGTGCGTTTACGCATAATTCTAATAACTCCGGTTTTTGTTATTTGTTTTCTGCAGCAGAATCAGCAGCAGTAGAATCAGCAGCTTCGGCAGTCTGTGCCTGTGCAGCTTCTACCGCAGGAGTATCATTTGCAGTAGTTTCAGTTTTTTTTGCTTTTTTTTCAGCTTTAGCAGGTTTATCACCTTCTACGCTGGCAATTGCAGAACGGTTAAATTCAATTCTGGTACCATCATCAACTTTTACAATAACAGTATGTTCTTTAGTTGAAGATACGGTTCCATGAATACCACCGATAGTAATAACCTTGTCACCTTTTTTCAGTGCGGCAATCATGCGTTCAGTTTCTTTCTGTTTCTTGTTCTGTGGTCTGATCAGAAAGAAGTAAAAAATAACGAAAATCAATGCCATCATAATCAGAGTTGATGTCATTGAACCACCGGCGGCACCGGCAGCCTGCAGCAGATATGAAATATTCATTTTATATCCATCCTTTAATGAAAAATAATCGCAAAATGATACCACGATACCACATTTATAGTCTACTATTTTCTTTTCATTACAGATTTTGTACGAAAAAGAGTTACATTACACGGAAAGGACGGTCAGTTTTTACTGTTTACCAATGAGTCAAGCTGTGTGTTGAGCGCAAGATAGCGGGTATTGCCGGAATTGAGTGCAATAAGCTGTTTCAGGTAATACTGAGCCTTGCGATAATCGTTTTTTTCAAAGTAATACTCATAGAGCGAGAATAATGCATCCTGATTACGGGGGTTTGCAGTCAACGCTGAACGCAGATCAGCCATCTGCTTGTCTTTTGATGATTCAAGACGGCTTCGCTCATAATACAGTGCACTTTTTGTCTTTCCTTGGGCAGTTGAAAGGAGTTTATCTATCAGAACCAGAGCCTGAGCACTTCGCCCGGAAGCAATGAGCACCCGTATGTACTGCTGCTGAACCTGTTCATTATCCGGATAGGACGAATCCAGTTCCATTACCAGAGATTCTGCTTCTACCAGATGATTAGTATGCAGACAGATATCGATATGGGTAATTCTGTTATCCAGTGAGCCTTCTTTAACCAATGATACACTTGACTGATATGCCTTTTCCCAGTTTTCTTCCAACACTGCCTGATTGACCAGCAGTTCAAGGGTTACCCGATTATCAGGATCGGTTTTTTCCAGACTTTCCAAAAGCTGCCGGCCGGTTTTTCCACCTACAGAAAGTCCTGTTGCCATGGCAATCTCCGTAGCCAGCAGCAGTACCTCAGTATTTTCGGGATACAACGCAAAAGCCTGAGTAATAGTGGCAAGTGCCGCAGTATTATTATGAGTCCAGTTCTGATACAGTTTTGTACGTAACAACAGGTAATCCAGATTGGTGGTGTTCCGTTTTGCATAGGCATCAAGTAATGATGTTGCACTGAGATACTCACCTTTTTCATACAGTATGCCAGCCCGTAAAAGTACAAAAGATTCATTTTCCGGTTCGCGCTGCAGAACCTGTGCTACATACAGTTCCGCAGCATCCATCAGGCCGGTATTCCAGGCAGACTGTGCACATAACTTCAATACCTGGATATTCAGCGGATCTTTGACAAGTAATGCCTGAGCCACAGACAGTGCTTCTTCAGGACGGGATGCACGATTGAGAATATCCGCGTATGCATACGCAGTTTCAAACAGTTCAGGAGAAGCCTGATATGCTTTTGCGGCATATGCAGCAGACTGCTGGATATTTCCATTGCGGTCATACATAAGGGCAAGCAGATACTGCAGCAGTAACGAATCCGGATTAAGGGATTCTGCCTTCTGCAAATCAGAAAGACTGCTTTCGTACCATGAAGTTGACGTAGTTGCAGAACAGGCCAGTAATGACGGGACTGTCAGGGAGAGAAAATCTGCAGTATCAGGTTCAGAAGGTCCGTCATAAACACCCTGCCGGAGAGAATTGACAATTTCCATGTAACTGTTTACCGGCACTTTGACTGGAGTTGACCAGTTTGCCTTCTGTTGAGGCCAGGCAAAATTCATGATGGCACTGGAAATGAACAGCAGGGTTGCTTCGTCATCTGAATAATTGTCATCTGTCCGCTTCAATCTGGAACTTGCCTGACGTAAGGATTCAGGAGACCCGAATTCAATATCAGCCAGAACAGATGCATCTGACAGGTAGAAATTACCGGTTTTTGCTGTTGTAACGACAGTCGGTGTTGAAACAGGAACCGTTACGGTCGATACAGGCAGTACTTCTTCCAGTATCTGATTCTGCTGCTCAACTGGCTTTGAGGCACAGGCTGCGAGCGTAACTGCTGCGAGGAAAATAATGATGTGACTGAGTAAATTAAAACGATTCGTAATCGTCGTAGTCCGTCTGATCATCAACATCCTCAAATCTGAATGCAGTATTCTTGAAATGCCGGTTACTAAAGAAAACCGAAATCAGACTGAGACCTGCAAGTACAAGGAGAACCGGCCACCAGCGGGAGGCAAACTGAACAAAAGATACTGTTATTATATCAAGAGAAAAAAGGAGAAATACCAGTCCGAAAAAAATAAGGATTACAGAAGGGATGGTATAGAATGCAAGAAATTTGCGGTAAGAAAGTATTCCTCCCAGAAAAAACACAACGCCAAAACCAATTACAAGCAATGGCCAGGTTTGAGTAGTGGTCAGGGAAAATACTTCAAAAATCTGCAAAAGTACTACGACTCCGACAATAATGAAAATAATTCCCAGACTGTATATAAAATTATCGAGAGACCCACCTTTCTTCATATCTAAAATATAATCCATTGAATTGCCCATTGTAAACATGATAGATTGATAATATGAAATATTCTCCTGATAAATTGGTTATACTACTGCTTTTAATGCTTATATTGACAGTATCGTCTTGCCGTAACCGTCAGACCGAAAACGGAAGAGAATCACTTTTCGCCATGCTGAATTCCCCGTCACTGACTGAAGACGGTCGTTTTTCCCTCATTAACCAGATTTCGCAGAATATGTTGAACAATGGAGAATATAATCAATTAATTCTGTTCCTTACCGGATATGTCCAGAATAATCCTGAAGATCAGTACAACGCATACTGGCTCTTGATGACTGCCTATGCATACCAGCAAACGGGTGCAGAGTCCATTGCTGAACGATACTTTGAACGCATTATCCAGAATTACCCTGATTTAACGGTAAAAGGCAGATCTATCCATATGATATGTCTGCAGAATCTGATTCAGATTTCTACCACTCCAGAAAACAGAATTGAATATTTCAACCGGCTTATAACTGAATTCCCTACTGACGTGAACAAAACTGAACTTCTGGTACGCCTGGCTCAGGAATATGAAAAACTGGGAGAATGGAATCAGGTTCTGAAAAGTTATTCGGATTTTCTCCTGCGTCCTGATGCCCAGGAAATTCAGATAACCGGTATCCCAGATGCATATTCAACAGCCCGCTACATTGTTGACTTCAACAACAGCCAGAAAAGCTGGACATTTGAAAGTCTTGAAGCTCTGGAAACTGAAGTAAAACGCAGCATAACCAGTTACGACTGGCGCAAACTTGATTCCTATAAATCTCAGGTAAACTTTTTCGCCATGTCCTGGCGGCAGGATGAGACTCAGGAAAACAGTCTCAACACCTTTACCATGCGCGAATTCATGATTGGGCGTCGTATCCGCTACAACAAAAACCTGGATGAATCTTCAACACCAAACGAAGCGTATTTACGAACCTGGGGTTGGAGCGACTACGTAAGTGTCTGGTACCTGTATTTCCGGAAAGTTAATTTTCCGCTGGACCCTGAAATTCATGGTCGCTGGGAATGGGCCGGCATTTACTTTGGTGAAAAACTGTGATGCATAAGAAAACCTGCTGTATTGCGGTGGCATTTTTCTGTCTTGCCCTGCTCTGTCATGCTCAGGTTCCTGAGTATACACCGCTTGATATTGAGTATCCGGACCATCACCTGGTCATCAGATTTCATAACGAGTATTCCACTGCATATAATCAGGCGCGTCTTAAAGAAGTACTGGTCAAAGCGGCGCCCTACCGCCCCTACATCCGGCAGCAGCTTAAAGAGCGGAATATGCCGCTGTGTCTGGAGTATCTGCCTGTCATAGAATCCAGCTTTAATTACCGTGCAGTGAGTAAATCCGGTGCAGTGGGGCTCTGGCAATTCATGGAAAACAGCATGGGAAAAAGCCTGATAAAGAACAGTTGGGCAGATCAGCGGCTTGATCCCTGGAGCAGCACTGACGCCGCTTTGACAAAGCTGCAGGAAAATTACGATTATTTTCAGGACTGGGCGCTGGCACTGGCAGCCTACAACATGGGGCTGGGCGGTCTGAAACGAATCATGAATTCCACAGGGTGCAAAACCTACTGGGAACTGGTAGACGGTGGACACCTGCGCACCGAAACCATGCTGTATGTCCCCAAATTCCTTTCAGTTGCAGATTTGATAACTAATGCTGACTATTACCAGATTGACTTTCCCCGGTATGATGAGACCTGTGCCATAGCACAGGCGGTTATTACCGTTGATCAGCAGGTTGATCTGGCTATTCTCTGCAAAGAAGCTGATATTGACCTGAAACAGATGCAGTTTTTGAACAGCTCACTACTGTATTCCGTTACTCCCTATGGAACTTCCTGGAACCTCCGGGTACCGGCAGACAAAGTTGACGTCATAGAAGAAGTGCTTTCTTCCATGGATGCATGTCTTACCGATATGTATGTGGTGGTAAAGGGAGATACATTATGGGGTATCAGCCGGAAATACGGCATCACCGTTCAGGAATTATGTGATGCAAATAATATCAGGGAAAATGCAATTCTCCGTATAGGGACTACCCTATTTGTGCCGATAAGAAAGTAGCGTTTTGTCAGAATTGTATCCGGAGGTCAGGGTGAACCGTCACAGCTATAACTCTTTACACCGCATTGCAGCAGTTGCAGTTGGAACCTTAGCTGCATTTTTTTTCTGCAGGCAGCTGTCAGCCCAATCGGTAACTTCTGAAAGCAGCGTCAACTGGGTAACCAAATCGTTCAACTCAGTTCTGACCCTGGATATCTCTGCTCAGGCAACACAGACTATGCCCGGGTTACGGAATGCAGCGAACCACCGCATAGAAACGGTATTACCTTCCCTGATAAAAGATCCGCTTTTATCATTGAAAGTAGACTCAGCAAATACCCTGGCTGATGTGCTGTTACAGAACGAAGTAACGCTGGAACAGATAACAGACATCATCAGCGATGGCAAACAGAGAACCGGAATCTTTAACCATGAGATGACAGCTTTCAGCATTGACCATCAGTTCTCACTGGATGATATCAGTTCACTGCTGGTAAAGCATAATAATCCCTACACGGCAACTATCCCTATTGAAACCGTCTCTTCCCGTGTCTATACCGGTATACTCATTGACTGCCGCGGTACAAAGCCAGTTCAGGGTGAATTCGTGTCAGACCGTGCAGTTCCCTGCTTTTTCCCGAAAATCTGGGATGATACCATGGAATTGCTGTATGAACGTAACATGATGTACGGTTCCATCGAAAAAGATCTTGGATTGGTACAATACGGTTCAAGCGATGACATATCCCTGTATTTTGACCGCATTGGTAAAGACCCTTTGAGAATTTCAGCCAGGAAAGTGTTTGGCACCTACCGTACTGATCCGGTAATTTCACATCGTGATGCACTGAGAATCCTTTCAGTTCCGGAAAATCTTGAACTGCTGAAACAGGGAAAAGTGGTCATTCTGCTTGATAATGATGTTTTGGTTCACGCAGCAGGAGCACCCGATAAGTCAAAATCATACTACACCAGTTACCGGGAACTTGAAGTTTTCCATTACGAAAACAAAATTGACAAAACTTCGGTTCGCGACGAACAGGACGGCATTCACATCAGCATTGAGGACATAAACTTTGTAGCAGACAGTGCACAGTTGCTGGAAAATGAAGAAGAACGTCTGCAGATTATTGCAGAGAAACTGGTTGAAGTAACCAAAGACAATGAATACACCCTGCTGGTAGAAGGTCATACAGCATCTGTAGGAAAGCCACAGGGAGAAATGAACCTTTCATATGAGCGTGCTCAGGCAATTATAGAAAAACTGGTGGAATTTGGACTTGAACGGAGTCTTTGTAAAGCTCAGGGATTTGGTGGAACAAAACCGATAGGCGATAACGACACTGAGGAAGGCCGGGCTAGAAACCGTCGTGTAGAGATTATCGTACGGCCAAAGGTAGAATACGTACAGAGAATTGATTGAGCAGAAGCAGTCTAAAGGGTGATTTTGGCGCGCTCAGCGTCAATTTCATCGTGGAACTGCTGGTCGATTACCGGGGGATGTCCTTCAAAGTACAGTATCTGCTGAAGGGATTCTTCGTTCCGGATATTCCATACGGGTGCCAGATTTTCGTACTGACGGAGAAAGCCGAACGCAAGCGGCATACTGGTAATAATGCCATCTGCCAGTGGTTCACAGGCAATAACACCAACATCATTTTTTTCACAAAGTGTCAGTAATGCAAGGGATTCTTCCTTACAGAGCATGTGGAACGGGAACCGGAGTACTTCATACAACTGGGATTCTACCGCTTCAACAGCAAGTGCTGCAGATCGGGTAGAGAATCCTATATGGTGTACAATGCCGTCTGCTTTAGCAACAGAAACGGCATCGTACATACCATCGGAACTACCAGGACCAGGTACAAAGTCGGTACCTTCAAGCAGATACACATCAAAATAATCGGTTTTAACGGCTTCCAGGCTGGCTGCTATATCACGATGGACTTCCATACTGGACGTTCCAAGGGTTCGGCTTGCGATGCGGACATCTTTACGCATGCCGTAAAAAGCATACCCCAGCTTTTCTTCAGCGTCGCCATAAGAACGGCAGGTATCAAAGAAATTGATGCCGCCTTCGTAGGCAGAACGAAGAAGAGCTACGGTGGCTTCTTCATCAGTCATATCTTTCAGAGCACGAACTTCCATAGCTGTTCTGCTTACCAGAAGATTCGTTTTTCCTAAACCAACATATTCCATATGCTACTTCCAAAAGTTGTCTGACAAATTCTGTCATGCAGAACGATAACCTGTCATGCTGAACAATAACCTGTCATGCTGAACTTGTTTCAGCATCTACAGTGCGTATACCTATATACATGGTTGAGATCCCGAAACAAGTTCGGGATGACATCCTTTGTTCGGGATGACATCATCTGTTCGGGATGACATCCTTTGTTCGGGATGACATCCTATCAGACAGCCTTAATCTGGTCCTTATACCGCGCTTACACGCGTTTGTAGTTTTTGATTTCTTCGCGGATACGGTTGGCAAGTTCGCTGATTGGCAGGCGAACCTGTTCCATTGAATCGCGGAAACGCAGAGTTACGGTGTGGTCTTCTTTTGAATCGTAGTCTACGGTTACACAGAAAGGAGTACCAACTTCATCCTGGCGGCGGTAGCGTTTACCGATAGCACCAGACTGGTCGTAATCAGTTACGAATTCTTCTTTCAGTTCGTTCTGGATTTCGCGGGCCAGTTCAGCAAGACCGTCTTTCTTCATAAGAGGAAGAACAGCTACAGTAACTGGAGCGATTTTTGGGTGGAAGTGCAGAACAGTGCGGTAATCTTCGGCTTCGCCTTCTTTTGCCAGGTTCTGTTCTTCGTAGGCATCGCAGAGGAACATGAGCAGGTTACGGGTAAGCCCGGCAGAGGTTTCAATGATGTACGGAATGTATTTTTCGTTTCCGTTGTCCTGGTCGATATACGACATATCTTTGCCGGAATATTCGGTATGTTTGGTAAGGTCAAAGTTGGTGCGGTTGTGTACACCTTCCAGCTCGCTCCATCCCATGGGGAATTCGTATTCGATGTCGTAGGCATCTTTAGCGTAGTGAGCCAGTTTTTCGTGGTGATACCAGCGCATTTTGTCCATGCGGATACCGTATTTGTCGTAGAATGCCCAGCGTTGTCCACGCCAGTATTCAAAGAACTTGTCGTCATCGCCTGGTTTTACGAAGAACTGCATTTCCATCTGTTCAAATTCACAGGTACGGAAAATGAAGTTTTTGGTAACGATTTCGTTACGGAAAGCCTTACCAACCTGAGCGATACCGAAAGGAATCTTCATGCGGTTAGACTGGATGATGTTCTTGTAGTTAACGTAGATACCCTGAGCGGTTTCTGGGCGAAGATATACAACAGATGCAGTATCTTCTGCAGGACCGATGTGGGTCTTGAACATCAGGTTGAATGCGCGGGGTTCAGTCAGTTCACCACCACAGGCAGGACATTTGCGGGCAGCAAGAGCTTCCTGATCCATGTTGTCTGCGCGGTAACGCATTTTACACTGTTTACAGTCTACGAGTGGGTCAGAGAAGTTGGCAACGTGGCCGGAAGCTTCCCAAACACGAGGGTGCATCAAGATAGAAGCGTCAAGCCCAACGATGTTGTCGTGGAGCTGGGTCATTTCTTTCCACCATGCGTTCTGAATATTTTTTTTCAGTTCGATACCCAGTGGACCGTAGTCCCAGGCACCGGCCTGTCCACCATAAATTTCTGATGACTGAAATACAAAGCCACGGCGTTTGCAGAGGCTTACAACTTTTTCCATGGTAATTTCGTGATTATCCATTTGGAACTTCCTTTGTCTTATGGCCTTCCTGGTAGAAAGGCGCTGTATTCTTTCGCGGCAGGTCCGCTGCAACGCAGCTCCACACTCTCCACGCGGTGCATTCCGCTGGTGGCGGCAACGCTCCGGCGACCCGAACAGAACCTGTCTGACCGGGGACGATACATATAGTGAGAATGATTATACCGAAATCGGGTATATTTATGCAAATGAGAGAAAAGCTCCTGATTTAATTCTGAACACGTGTTTTATTCAGCACCTTGTACATTCCGTAGCTGATAACGGCACTTAAGGTTTTGTCAGCAATGTTTTCCAGCATGCCGCCAAAGTTGTTGGCAAAGGCAAGGTTTGGTACGGCACCGTAAATACCCTGTACCACAATGTTGGCGGAAGGGCGCCCGGTATTTCCGGCAAAAACCAGATCAGCAATCATGTTGCCCACAATACCGTTGCTTATGGCTGCCCAGAACCCTGCCCACAAAAAGCAATCCAGGGTATAGGGCCGGTCTGACTTTTTGTCATGATTACTGAACACAAGCATAGCAAAGGTAACGGTCATAACATGGCAGATGGAAAACAGATAGGTTGACTTGGTAAAAATGGAAAGCAGGAAATTTGACCCAAAGGCACAGATAAGACCCGGCACATAACCGCAGAGGGCAACGACAGAAATACTGAGAATAGAATCAAGATACAGCGGAAATACAATGGTTTCTGCCAGAAGAGAGCCACAGTAATTAATACCGATGGAAAAGAGAACATAGCAGATAATGAATGGAATACTCCGTTTTTTGAATAACAGATCCTTCATAGATTAAATGATAACTCCGACAATTTTTGCAATCTTCAGTAATTCAAGACGGTTATGAACATTCATCTTCTGGTAAATCAAGGAAATCTGATTATTTATGGTCTTTTCTGCTTTTCCCAGAATGGCAGCTATTTCAGGAACTTCTTTCTGCTGAGCAAGCAGTTCAAACAGATTCTTTTCTTTTTGGGTAAGAGTCCGGTAATTGTCAAACGCCACAGCATACACCGATTCATTGTGGGCAGTCTGCGTTGAATCTGTCTTAAAAAGGCTTGTCATAATATCCCGGGTTGTCTTGTTGTAATAAATGCCACCGCCTGAAACATAAAGGATAGCCTTTTCAACTTCATCCAGAGATGCATCTTTGGCAATATATCCCTGAATGTTCTTTTTTAGCGCCTGCTCAATATGCAGTGCATCGTTGAACATGGAATACACAATAATATTCAAATCTGGAGTCTGTTTCCTGAAGTCCGAAACCAGATCAAGACCGTTTACGCCGTTCAGGTTTATATCAATAATGGCATTTTTGATGTCAGGATTTTCTGCAAGTACAGACAGTGCCTCACCGCCATTGCCGGCATACAGAAACTGCAGGTTTGGATTTTTATTGGAAAGGAATGCTCCTAACCCATCCCGTAAGCCTGCGTGATCATCAAGAAATAAAATCTTCAATTGAGATGGCAATTGTAGTACCTCCGCTGAAATCAAACGCTACGGTTCCATGCATTTCTGCAACACGACTTTTTATGTTTTCTATACCGTAATGATGCTTCCCTGTATTCTCCACAGAAGAGTCCATGCCGATTCCATCATCAGAAATAATGAAATGGAGCCCTTTTATGGTATCCGTAATGCGGATTACTACATTTTTTGCCATGGAATGACGGGCCACATTACTTAAGGCTTCGTTGAGAATCCGGATTATCTGGAACTGATATTCGGTGGGGAGCAGCTTGATATGATCCGACGCCATAAACAATTCCGTGTTGATTCCAAAATTATGTTCAAAATTGGCAAGAATATTCTGTAAGCTTGAAACAAAATCCTGATTCAGTTCTATGTGGTTGTTTTCAAGCAGAAACCGGACTTCGCTAAGGGCCTGATCAGCAAAGAAGGATGTTCTTTCTTCATCCTTATTCTGAATACTGATTTTCAGTGCAGCCAGGTCCTGAGCAATGCCGTCATGAATTTCACGGGTAAGCTTCAACTGGTTTTCATTAACGATGGAAAGAATCTTGAACTCGTTTTTTCGTATCCGTTCTTTTTCGGTCAGGGAAAACAGTGATACCAGAGAAATAAAGAAGGAAATGATCAGGGTCCAGACGTAACCGAAGTTCAGCTGTTGCTGCTGCTGATACAGCAGTTTATACAGCGAAATGTATGCAGCAGTGACATTTTCGCTGTGTTTCTCCTGCAAAGGATTCCGGCATAGCGTGATGAACCCGTTTAAGCTGTCATCTATTTCCTGATTGTAATAGGTAAACGGTTCAAAAGCAGTACGAAGGTCTTCCCATTGTTCTGTAGTGGTACCGTTTTCTTTTGAGTATTCCAGTTTTGAAAGCAGAATCTGGAATTTGGAGGATTCCATGTATCTGAATATAATGGTTGAACAGATTGAGACAACAGCAAGCAGAAATAAAATATGTTCAATCTTTACAGATACCGGAAGACTCTTTTTCATTACCGTAGATTATACCATAAACAGCATTTTTTTTAGTCCAGGATTGCTCTCCAGAACGCAATTTTTTCTTCCTTGCTTAATCCTTTAGTTAAATCAACAGCTTCACAGACGCAGTTATAGTCTTGGGTAAGCTCGCTGCATATTGTTTCAGCCGTACCGGGATCAATCTTTTCTTTAAGAACCAGCGGACAGTTTTCAATCATATTCTTGGCTTCAATCATTGGTACAGTCAGCATATTTTTTACATACTGAATAAGCTTTACTTTCTTTGATGCATCGATAGAAGTAATGACAACTTTCATTGCACCTTTCTGATAACAGGCAGCCAGAGCGATTCTGTTTGACAATGCTTCACCAAGATCAGGGTCAACAGCGGCAGGTTCTGGTTTTGCGGAAGGAAGTGCATCAAGAAGTTCTTTTGCACTGTCCAGTCCCCCGTCAACGGCTTTGGTAAGGTATTTTTCTGCCATTTTCAGGTCTTTCTTAACGCCTTCGCCGTAGTAATACATTTCGCCAAGGCATTTGTCAGCGTACGGGTCACGGTAGCACAACGTAAAATGCTCTATGGCTTTTGCAGGATCTTTTTCAACACCTTTACCAAACCGGTACGAAACTCCCAGCCAGTAATGAATATCGTCTACATTCCTATTCAGTTCAAAGGCCTTGGAAAACAGTTCAAAAGCTTTATCATAATCTTCTTCAAGAGTGTCGCCCATAAAGTAATAGGAGCCCAGCTGTACCATTGAGTACGGCATGTTGTACTGTACCGCTTTCTTAAACCAGACAGCTGCATTCTGTTCATCGTCTTTTTTTGCATACAATTTTGCAACGGCTTCAAGGGCTTCCGGGTACCCAAGTTCAGCTGCCTTGAGCATATAGTCAAACTGTCTGTCAGCATCTTTCTGGAATCCTGCCTCACCGGCAATTGAACAGAAACCGGCCATATATGCGGCAAAGGCACTACCCATACTCATGGCTTTTTCCATCAGTTCATGTGTTTTTTGAGGATTCTTTTTGCACTCCCCGTTTCCATACAGATAACAGTACCCTAAAGCAGCTATACCATCGGGATAATTCTGTTCAGCACATTTGTTTGCATACAAATACAGTTTCTTTTCATCACTCACCGTTTTTTTGTATTTATAGAATAACGCAAACTGCACTTCCGGAGACGGGTCCTGGGCCTCACGAGACAACAGTTCGGTAAGGGAAAGGTTTACCAGTCCGTATTTCAGATCTGCTTCCGTTTCCGGAATTTCTACTTTTGCACCACAATTTCCGCAGAACATATCTCCATCTTCAAGTTCTGCACCACAATTTTTGCATTTCATACTGAATTCCTCTTCACTTATATGATTATTTTCCAAACAGTGTACCTAACAGGGTTGGAGCCGGCTGAGTAAGGCGTTTCTTTGCATCGGCATCTCCATTTGCCGCAGCTTTTTCATACCATCCTTTTGCAGTATTCCAGTGCTTTTTTACACCCAAGCCGTTCTCATAAAAGGTTGCAATGTGGTATTGGGCTCTTGCGTGATTTTTTTCTGCTGCCTTTGTATACAGTTCCAGAGCCTTGCCGTAATCCTGATCAACACCTTTACCTTCTTCATAGCAGAAACCCAAACCGTTCATGGCATTGGCACTGCCAAGGTCTACAGCCTTTTCGTAGTAACTTACGGCTTTCTTAAAATCTTTGGTTACGCCATTTCCCATTTTGCAGCAGTACCCTAAGGAATAGGTTGCAGCAGCATGATTCTGTTCCGCAGCCTTTGTATACTGCTCAACGGCTTTGGCATAATCTTTTGCAACGCCGTTGCCGTAATAATATAATTCTCCCAGCTGGAACTGGCATTTGGCATTGCCA